>NZ_JBHWZS010000281.1:0-11207 GCF_042728155.1 Streptomyces sp. NPDC060209 | reverse complement strand
GTCCCGGACACATCGGGACCCGGGCTCCTGCGCATGTCGCGTCAGCGGGCCAGCGACGCGGCGTCCCCCATCACGATCACGGGGTACTTCGCGGGATCCAGTGCGAGCAGAAGCTCCCGCATCCGGTCCTCGGCCAGCGAGACACAGCCCTGTGTCGGTCCGCCGTGGTCCACGTGGATCCAGATGCCGCCGCCCCTCTCACCGCCGAGCGGCCGGGTGCGGTCCAGCGGGCTCGTGCCGGGGGTGCGGTTGTAGTTGATGGCGACGACATAGTCGAAGGAGCCTTCGAGTGGCTCCCCCAGGAAGCCCTCGCCGCTCACCGCGAAGCGGGCCTCCTCGTCGTACGGGAGCAGCGCGCCCGGGTCGGGCAGCCGGCCGCCCGCGTCGGTGAGGCCGAAGACCCCTACCGGGGACCGGAGGTCGTCTGCGAGATGGTGGTCGGTCCAGCCCTCCATGCCGTTGTGGGCGGGCCAGGGACCCGCCCCGGGTCTCCAGCCGAGAGCGGGGTCGTCGAGGCTGTAGAGCACGACCGCGGAGCGGTTGGAATCGGGGCCCTGGCCGGTCACCACAACGGCCTGCCGGGCGGTGGCGGGGATCTGTGCCCGGGTCTGCGGGCCGAGCGCCGGAAGATCCGCCGGGGCGCGGGACGGCTCCACGGCACGGGGCTCCGCGGCTGCGGACTCGGGACCGGCGGCACCGGGGGGCGCAGCGGGGTCGGAGGTCTGCACCGCCCCGGCGGAACAGCCGATGACCAGCAGGAACAGGATGACGAGCAGAGCATAGGGGCGACGCGGGACGGACACGGTGCGGAACTCCTCGGTGGGGGGCGGACGAGCACTTCCCGTGCCAGTCTTTGCCGGGCCCGACGGCGCCGAATCGGAACCGGGGCCATCCGGATGTACCCGGTTCGTGTACCCGAGGTCCGGAAAGTTCCGCACGGTCCACCCGTACGCAGTCAAAGAGCCCGGAACCGTCGCGGTTCCGGGCCCTTCGCCAGGGGGTTCCTACCGGGGGTCCCCGTATGCCGGTGACGGCCTCCGGGGCTCTAGAGGCCGGTGCCGTCGTGGGTCTCGTCGGGGTCGACGCCCATCGTGATCGAACCGATCACGCCGCGTGCCATCTTTCCCTTGCGGTACGAGAGTTTCAGCAGCCCGCCCGTCACACCGCTCTGGTCGTAGATGGTGTCCTCGGTCAGGGTCGTCCTGGTGGTGGTGCTCGTCGAGTACGGCTCCTCCTTCGCGGAGTCGAGGACCGCGGACTCGGCGAAGAAGAACTGACCGGTGTGGCAGGTCAGGCCGCCCTCGTACCCGGCCTCGGTCATCTTCCCGCCGACGTGCACCTTGGTGTGGATGTGCACGGCACGGCCCTGGTACCAGCCCGGGAAGATCGTCGTGAACTCCACGAACCCGTGCTGGTCGGTGAGCCGGGTGCCCCGCAGGTAGCGCTCGTCGTCGGTGGGTTCGCTGTGTCCGCCGCCACCGCCCGGACCACCGGAGGGAGGTGTCCCGGTGGGGGTACCGGTCGGCGCGTCGGTCGGTACGCCGGTGGGTACGCCGGTGGGTGCGCCGCTCGGCGGGGTGCCGCCACCGGGGCCGCCCTGGCTCATGCTCTCGTAGCCGGAGTAGATCCCCAGTGCGTCGCAGTGCCAGATGTCGACGGCCGCCTTCTTCAGCGGCTTGCAGGTGTCGGAGTCGATCACCTTCAGCCGGAGGGTCAGCGGGATGCCCTCCTTGTCCTCGGTGATGTCCTTCCGGATCTTGTCGGCGTCGATGTAGTACGGGCCCTCGGTGGTCTCCGAGGTCAGCCGGTAGCACGCCTCGCCCTGTCCGGCCGTCGTACCGGAGGCGGCGCTCTTCTCCTCGTCGGCCGAGGCGGTGGCGACGACCCCTGCCCCGACTCCCGCGGCGGCCACGACCGCTCCACCGGCGAGGATCACCCGGCGCCGGGTCAAGTCCTTCTTGTGTGCGGGTCCCTGATTCTCTGTCATGAACAGGGAATCTAGGCAGTCCGGCTGGCAGGAACATGGGTGCAGGCTGTGCGTTCCTGTGCGTCCCCGGTGATCACCGGGGACGCACAGACAGAAACAGTCCCCGGCCGGGCGGCCGGGGACTGTTTCACGTGGAACGGAAGCGGAACAGGCTTACTTCGCGCCCGTGTCCCTCGCCACCGAGTCCTTGGCCTCCGCCTTGTCCTTCGCCGTCGCGACGGGCTTGCGGAGCTGGATGTTCAGCTCGCGCAGGCGGGTCTCGTCCAGCTCGCTCGGGGCGCCCATCATCAGGTCCTGGGCGTTGCCGTTGAGCGGGAAGGCGATGGTCTCGCGGATGTTGGGCTCGTCGGCGAGCAGCATCACGATGCGGTCGACGCCCGGGGCGATGCCACCGTGCGGCGGGGCGCCGAGGCGGAACGCGCGCAGCATGCCCGCGAACTCCCTCTCGACGGTCTCCGCCTCGTAACCGGCGATCGCGAAGGCCTTCAGCATGACCTCGGGCTCGTGGTTACGGATGGCGCCGGAGGACAGCTCGATGCCGTTGCAGACGATGTCGTACTGCCACGCCAGGATGTCCAGCGGGTCCTTCTCCTCCAGGTCCTTCATGCCGCCCTGGGGCATGGAGAACGGGTTGTGCGAGAAGTCGATCTTGCCGGTGTCCTCGTCCTTCTCGTACATCGGGAAGTCGACGACCCAGCAGAACCGGAAGACGCCCTCCTCGAAGTGCCCGGCACGCTTGGCGGCCTCGACACGGACGGCGGACATGATCTTGGAGACCTCGTCGAACTCGCCCGCGCCGAAGAAGACCGCGTGGCCGGGGACGAGGGACAGACGCTCGGTGAGGGTCTTGATGTCCGTCTCGGTGAGGAACTTGGCGATCGGCCCGGCCAGCGTGCCGTCCTCGCCCACGCGAACCCAGGCGAGACCCTTGGCGCCGTGCTCGACGGCGTACTCACCGAGACCGTCGAAGAACTTCCGGGACTGGCCCGCGGTGTCCGGCACCGGCAGGGCACGGACGTGCTTGCCGGCGAACGCCTTGAACCCGGAGTCGGCGAACACGTCGGAGATGTCGACGAGCTCCAGCTTGGCCCTGAGGTCCGGCTTGTCGTTGCCGTACTTCAGCATCGACTCGCGGAAGGGGATGCGCGGGAACGGCGAGGTCACGTGGCGGCCGTTGCCGAACTCCTCGAAGAGCTCGGTCATCAGCTTCTCGATCGGCCGGAAGATGTCTTCCTGCTCCACGAACGACATCTCGACGTCGAGCTGGTAGAACTCGCCCGGCGAGCGGTCGGCACGGGCGTCCTCGTCGCGGAAGCACGGCGCGATCTGGAAGTAGCGGTCGAAACCGGAGATCATCAGCAGTTGCTTGAACTGCTGCGGCGCCTGCGGAAGGGCGTAGAACTTGCCCGGGTTCAGGCGGGACGGGACCACGAAGTCACGGGCGCCCTCGGGGGACGTCGCGGCGAGGATCGGGGTCGCCATCTCGTTGAAGCCGAGGGCCACCATCTTCGAACGGATGGAAGCGATGACGGACGAGCGCAGCATGATGTTGCGGTGCATCCGCTCACGGCGCAGGTCGAGGAAGCGGTACTCCAGGCGCCGCTCCTCGTTGACGCCGTCCTCGGCGTTGATCGTGAAGGGCAGCGGGGCGGCCTCGCCCAGCACCTCGACCTCGGTGACCTCGATCTCGATCTCGCCGGTCGGGAGCTCCGGGTTGACGTTGTCGGCGCCGCGCGCGGAGACCTTGCCGTCGATCCGGACGACGGTCTCCTTGGTCAGCTTCGCCAGGGCGTCGTTGCCGGGGGTGCCGGGACGGGCGACGAGCTGCACCAGACCGTAGTGGTCGCGCAGATCGATGAAGAGGATGCCGCCCAGGTCTCGACGATTGTGCAGCCAGCCGCTCAGCCGGACGTCGGTGCCGACGTCAGAGGCGCGGAGCTCGCCGCAGGTGTGGGACCTGTACCGATGCATCGTCGTTCATCCAGTCTTCGCGGTTCGGGGTGGATTGACACCCCAGGCTACCGCCCGTGGACGCACCGCTTCATTGGCATTGTTGCCGCACGGCTGTCCGAGACGTGCCCGACGGCCTCCCGCGGTCGCTGCCGGGCGGCCCTCCCTCGGTGGCGACCGTGGAGAACATCTTCCTAAAGTGGGGCAATGCGCACCGAGGAGATCCTGGCTGCGATCGGGACCGGCCTGTGGAGCTGGGACAGCTCATCGGGCACGGTCACGTTCGACGCCGAGGCGGCACGGCTGGTGGGACTGCCCGCCGAGTCGACTGTCCGCCCCGGCGAGGAGGTGCGCCCCCGCTTCCACCCGGCCGACTGGAACGAGATCGACGGCATCGTGAACTTCGCGATCGCCGAGGGCACGGTGGCCGAGGCCAGGATGCGCATCGTGGACGAGACCGGCGCGGTCGTACGCACGGTGCGCACCCGGTCCAAGCCGGTCGCGCTGGACACCCCGGGCCGCCATACGTACGTACTGATGGGGATCCTCCAGGAGGTCGCCCAGCCCCCTGAGGCCACCGCGGCACAGACCCCGCTGACGGGCGACTGGCGACGCTCGCGCGAGGCCTTCCTGCTGGACGCGGGGCGGGCGCTGGCCGAGGCCGTGTCCACCGAGGAGGTCCTGCGGGTCGCCGGCTCACTCTCCATGCCCGGCTTCTCGCCGGACGGACTCGCCGTCTTCGGGGTCTCGGGCGAGCGGCTGACGGTCATCGGGCACCACGGGCACAACGTCGGCGACGAGAAGCCGTTCACCGACATGCCCCTGCAGACGGACTATCCGGCCGCCGAGGTCGTGCGGACCGGCCAGGCGATCTACCTCTCATCACCTGAGGAGTACCGGCGGCGCTTCCCGGCCACCTGGCCCCTCGCCCAGGAATTCGGGCGCCAGTCCTGGGCCTTTCTTCCGCTGATCTCGTCCGGGCACACCATGGGCGCCTGGATGGCCGGGTTCCGCCACAACGTGGCCTTCTCGCCGGACGAGCGCTCCGTGCTGTCGACGGTGGCCAGGATGCTGGCACAGGCCCTGACCCGCGCCGGTGCCGCCGAGACCGAGCGCGAGCTGTCACTGGGCCTCCAGAAGGCGATGAGGCCGTCCCTCGGCCCCGGCGTACCCGGCCTGACGGTGGCGGCACGCTACATCCCGACGGGAGGGGGGCTCCAGGTCGGCGGCGACTGGTACGACATGATCCCGCTCCCCAACGGCCGTATCGCCCTCGTCATCGGTGACGTCCAGGGGCACGACGTGCGGGCGGCGGGGCTGATGGGCCAGCTGCGGATCGCCCTGCGCGCGTACGCCTCCGAGGGGCACCGCCCCGACGCCGTGCTCTCCCGGGCCTCGCGCTTCCTGTCCGGGCTGACGGAGACGTACGACCTCGCCGACGGCGAGGATCAGTCCGACGCGACGCGCTTCGCGACCTGCCTGTACGCGGAGGCCGACCCGGAGGCCGGCACCCTCGACATCGCCCGGGCTGGCCATCCGGACCCCGTGGTGATCAGCGTCGACGGCACCGCGGTGATCCGGCAGACCGCCGGAGGGCTGCCCCTGGGCGTCGAGAAGGACGCCGATTACCCGACGACCCGCGTCGTCCTGGGGCCCGGCGAGACGATCATGCTGTGCACGGACGGGCTCATCGAGACCGGCGGACACGACATGGCCACCGGATGGACCCGGCTCAGGCCGGTCCTGGAGAAGCCCGTCGAGGACCTGGAGGAGCTCGCGGACGCCCTCGTGCAGACCGTGCACGGTCCGGGCTCGCACTACACGACCGGGCCGCTGGTGGACCGCCGCGAGGACGACATCGCGGTCCTGGTGCTGCGCCGCGAGGCGGCGCGTACGCGCCGGACCCCGGGACGGCGCTCGGCCATGACCATCGCCCAGGCGGAGCCCGAGCGGGTCGCGGCCGCCCGGCAGCAGCTGCGGGAGCTCCTGCACGACTGGGCGGACGCGGAACAGGTCGACTCCGCCGAACTGATGGTCTCCGAGATGTCCACGAACGTGCTCGTCCACACGGACGGGGACGCGCTGCTCCTGGCGGAGGTGACGGGCGAGCGGGGCGAGCGGCGGCTGCGTGTCGAGGTGGCCGACGCCAGCGACGAGCTGCCGCACAAGCGGCGGCCGGGGGAGATGGCGTCCAGCGGTCGCGGGCTCGTGCTGATGGAGATGCTGGCCGACGCGTGGGGGGTGGACCCGAGGGGCGAGGGGAAGTCGATCTGGTTCGAGCTCCACGAGTCGGCGGAGCCGGCGGAACCGGGCGCCGCCGCCGGATCATGAGCTCCCGGGCGCCACGGGTCCCTCACCGCCCTCCTCGTATCCCTTGCGCAGCTCGCCGATCACTCCGAACACGGCGGCGCACAGCGGCACCGCCAGCAGCATGCCCAGCAGCCCCGCGACGCTCGCCCCCGCGGTCAGCGCGATCATGATCATGGCGGGGTGCATCTGGACCGTCCGGCTCTGGATCGCGGGCTGGAGCACATGACCCTCCAGCACCTGCACGGCGAGCACCACTCCCAGCGCCCAGAGCGCGATCACGATGCCCCGGTCCGCGAGCGCGACGAGCACGGCGACGGCGCCGGAGATGAAGGCCCCCAGGTAGGGGATGTAGGCGCCGACGAACACCAGCGCACCGAGCCCCACCGCACCCGGCACCCGCAGGATCAGCAGGCCCACCGTGATGCAGAGCGCGTCGATCAGGGCGATGAAGGTGGTGCCGCGCATGAACCCCTCGACGGCCTCGAAGGCCCTGCGCCCCATGGCCTCCACGAGGTCACCCTTGCCGCGCGGGGCGATGCTGTGGGCGAGGCTCGCGGCACGGTCCGAGTCGCGGAGGAAGAAGAAGGTCAGCAGCAGCGCCAGGACACTGGTGGCCACGAGCGACCCGATGAGGCTGATCCCGCTGAGCAGTCCGCCCGCCGCGCTCGCACCGAACTTCTCGACGAGGTTCTTGGCGTTGTCCGCGAGGTCGTCCACGTCGGCGACACCCTCGATGTCGAAGTGGTCGATGACCCACTGCGCGGCCTCCTTCAGCGAATCCACGATCTGGTCGCCGCTGTCGACGAGCGCTGTGACGACGATGTAGCCGGCGCCCCCGACCACCGCGACGAGCACGGCACAGGTGAGTCCGGCCGCCACCGACCGGTTCACCTTGTGGGCGGTCAGCCAACGCTGGACAGGGCCGAGCAGCGCCGTGCCGAGCAGCGCCAGCAGGACCGGGGTGACCGCGGTCTTGAGCGCGACGCTCAGCCAGATGGCCACAGCCGCGACGCCGGCGACCAGGAGCAGAACACCGCACCAGGCGGCCGTCCGCCACGCGACGTCGGGCAGGAGGGGCTTCCGGGTAGGCACCCTCCCACCCGATCACGGGCCGGGAGCGGTGTCCCTTCCGCACGCGCGTACGGGTGACGGTCGCCGGGGGGCGGCCGCCGGGGCACGGCCGCAATCCGACGGATCGTCACTGAGATCAACGCTTCGGGCAGACAACGCGGTTGAGCGGCGCCGGCACTCCGGTGGTGTACGTCCCCACCTTCACCAGAGCTGTCAACGACGGCTGCGCTCCGGCCTATCCGGCACCGCTCTCTTCCGACCCCGCGCGCCGTTACATCCCGTGCACGGCGGGGACGGTGCCCAGCCGGCCCTTCTGGAAGTCCTCGAAGGCCTGCTTGAGCTCGTCCTGGGTGTTCATCACGAACGGCCCGTAGTGCGCCATCGGCTCACGGATCGGGCGTCCGCCGAGCAGCACGACCTCCAGGTCCGGCGTGTTGCCGTCCTGCGCCTCGTCGGCGCGGACGGTCAGTGAGGACCCCTTGCCGAAGACCGCGGTCTGCCCGGTGTGGACGGGGCGGCGCTCCACGCCGACACTGCCGCGCCCGGCGAGGACGTACGCGAGGCCGTTGAACTCCTCACGCCAGGGCAGCGTGACCTCGGCGCCCGGCCGGATCGTCGCGTGGACCATGGTGATCGGGGTGTGGGTGATGCCCGGACCCTCGTGACCGTCGAGGTCACCGGCGATGACACGGAGCAGCGCGCCGCCGTCCGGGGAGGCGAGGAGCTGGACCTGGCCGCCACGGATGTCCTGGTAGCGCGGCGCCATCATCTTGTCGGACTTGGGCAGGTTCACCCAGAGCTGGAGGCCGTGGAAGAGGCCGCCGGACATGACGAGGGCCTCCGGCGGCGTCTCGATGTGGAGGAGGCCGGAGCCGGCCGTCATCCACTGGGTGTCGCCGTTCTCGATGGAGCCGCCACCACCGTTGCTGTCCTGGTGGATGAAGCTCCCGTCGATGATGTACGTGACGGTCTCGAAGCCACGGTGCGGGTGCCAGGGAGTCCCCTTCGGCTCGCCCGCGGCGTACTCCACCTCGCCCATCTGGTCCATCATGATGAACGGGTCGAGGTGCCGGTAGTTGATCCCGGCGAAGGCGCGCCGCACGGGGAACCCCTCGCCCTCGAAACCGCTCGGGGCGGTCGTGACGGTCAGTACGGGACGGGCCACGGCCTCGGCCTGGGCCGCGACCTTCGGCAGGGTCAGCGGGTTTTCGACGGTCACTGCGGGCATGGGAGCCACCTCCGGGAGTCTTCTGATCCCAATTTAGTTGAACGGTGAACATCTTGCAAGGCGGCATTCATTCCCGCCGCCGCCGGACAGCGCTGAGGGCCCGCACCGGGACGGTGCGGGCCCTCAGGCTGCCTCAGGCGAGGAGCACTCCTCAGCCGTACATGCGGCGCATCGCGAAGTCGACCATCTGCTCCACCGCCTTGGCGTCGAAGACCATGCGGTGGTCGCCCTCCATGTCCAGGACGAAGCCGTAGCCGGTCGGCAGCAGGTCGATCACCTCTGCGCCGGTGATCACGAAGTACTTGGACTCCTTGCCCGCGTAGCTCCGGAGCTCCTTGAGCGTGGTGAACATGGGGATCACCGGCTGCTGGGTGTTGTGGAGGGCCAGGAAGCCGGGATTGTCGCCGCGCGGGCAGTAGACCTTCGCCGTGGCGAAGATCTGCTGGAAGTCCTCCGCGGACAGCGAACCGGTCGTGAAGGCCCGAACCGCGTCGGCCAGGGACGGCGGCGAGGGCTCGGGGTACAACGGCTGCTCGCCGTAGCCGCCGCCCATCTGCTGCTGTGCACCCGGGTTCTGGTCGTAGCCATACATGCCGCAAAGAGTAATCGGACACATCTGTGGCTCGGGGGGTTGCGTCTTATTACTGACGGGTAGCATCATCGTAGGGGTCAGGTGATATACCCACGCCAGGCCGTCCGTCGCCCGATCCTCACTCCTCCACGGGGCGCTGCGCGCCACTGCTATTGATTACGGAGCCTTCCCATGGGGCACTACAAGTCGAATCTCCGCGACATCGAGTTCAACCTCTTCGAGGTTCTCGGGCGCGACAAGCTGTACGGCACCGGCCCGTTCGCGGAGATGGACGTCGACACCGCGAAGAGCATCCTGGACGAGGTCACCCGCCTCGCCGAGAACGAGCTCGCCGACTCGTACGCCGACGCCGACCGCAACCCGCCGGTCTTCGACCCCGAGACGAACACCGCACCCGTCCCGGGCTCCTTCAAGAAGTCCTACCAGTCGTTCATGGACTCCGAGTACTGGCGCCTGGGCCTGCCCGAGGAGATCGGCGGCACGACCTCCCCGCGCTCCCTGATCTGGGGTTACGCGGAGCTGCTGCTCGGCTCCAACCCGGCGGTCTGGATGTACTCCTCCGGCCCCGCGTTCGCCGGCATCCTCTTCGACGAGGGCAACGAGGCGCAGAAGAAGGTCGCCGAGATCGCCGTCGAGAAGCAGTGGGGCTCGACGATGGTGCTCACCGAGCCGGACGCCGGTTCGGACGTGGGCGCCGGCCGCACGAAGGCGGTCGAGCAGGAGGACGGCTCCTGGCACATCGAGGGCGTGAAGCGCTTCATCACCTCGGGCGAGCACGACATGTCCGAGAACATCCTCCACTACGTCCTGGCACGCCCCGAGGGCGCGGGCCCGGGCACCAAGGGGCTCTCCCTCTTCCTGGTCCCGAAGTTCCACTTCGACTGGACCACCGGCGAGCTCGGTGCGCGCAACGGCGTGTACGCGACGAACGTCGAGCACAAGATGGGCCTCAAGGCCTCGAACACCTGCGAGATGACCTTCGGCGACCAGCACCCCGCCAAGGGCTGGCTGATCGGCGACAAGCACGACGGTATCCGCCAGATGTTCCGCATCATCGAGTTCGCCCGCATGATGGTCGGCACGAAGGCCATCGCGGCCCTGTCGACGGGTTACCTCAACGCGCTGGAGTACGCCAAGGAGCGCGTCCAGGGCACCGACCTGTCGCAGTTCATGGACAAGACGGCCCCCAAGGTCACCATCACGCACCACCCCGACGTGCGCCGCTCCCTCATGACGCAGAAGGCCTACGCCGAGGGCATGCGGTCCCTCGTGCTGTACACGGCCTCCGTCCAGGACGCGATCCAGGTGAAGGAAACCGCGGGCGAGGACGCCAAGGCGCTCAACGGTCTCAACGACCTGCTGCTCCCGATCGTGAAGGGCTACGGCTCCGAGAAGTCCTACGAGCAGCTCGCGCAGTCGCTCCAGACCTTCGGCGGCTCCGGTTACCTCCAGGAGTACCCGGTCGAGCAGTACATCCGCGACGCCAAGATCGACACCCTGTACGAGGGCACGACGGCGATCCAGGGTCAGGACTTCTTCTTCCGGAAGATCGTCCGCGACCAGGGCGCCTCGCTGAACACCCTCTCCGAGGAGATCAAGAAGTTCCTCGCGGGTGCCCAGGGCAACGAGGAGCTGTCCGGCTCGCTGGACAACCTCGCCAAGGCCGCGGTGGACCTGGAGGCGATCGTCGGCACGATGATCACGGACCTCACCGCGACCGGCGAGGACGTCAAGAACATCTACAAGGTCGGCCTCAACACCACCCGCCTCCTGATGGCATCCGGCGATGTCGTCGTCGGATACCTGCTGCTCAAGGGCGCGGTCGTGGCGTCCGAGAAGCTGCGGAACGCCTCTGCCAAGGACGCCGCCTTCTACCAGGGCAAGATCGCCGCGGCGAAGTTCTTCGCCGCCAACATCCTGCTGGGCGTCTCCGCCGAGCGCGCGCTGGCCGAGACCGTCGACAACTCGCTGATGGAGCTGGACGAGGCCGCTTTCTGATCGTTCCGGTCCCTCTCGCGCTCTGCGCACAGAACAAGTCAAGTACGGCCCGCCCCCGCCGAGGGGCGGGC
>NZ_JBHWZS010000280.1:0-11208 GCF_042728155.1 Streptomyces sp. NPDC060209 | reverse complement strand
GGCTCGGTACCGGACGAGCTGTGCCGTTGCGCCCAGTTCTCCAGGGCCGTGCGGCAGGCGTGGTCCAGATGGTGCAGGCCGGAGAGGTCCAGTGCGATGGGCCGGTCCTTGGGCAGGGCTTCCAGGCTGTCGAGTATCTTCGGCAGCCGCAGGAAGGTCGCGTTGCCCGACAGCCGCGCCCGGACGCCGTCGGCACTGCTGTCGACGACCTCCAGCTTGATGTGGGAGGCGTCCCAGGCGGCCTTGGCCACCGACAGGGCCAGGCCGGTCAGAACACCCTCGAACATGTTCACCGTCACGATCGCCAGGGCCGTGACGACCAGGATCAGAGCCTCGCCGCGGTGCTCACGCCACAGCGCCACGAGCGACCGCAGCGGGATCAGCTTCCATCCGGCGTGGATGAGGATGCCGGCGAGGGCGGGCAGGGGGATGAGAGCCAGCGCGGACGGAAGCAGCGCCGCGAACAGGAGCAGCCAGACACCGTGCAGCACCCGGGAGGCCCGGGTCCGCGCGCCCGCCTGTACGTTGGCCGAGCTGCGCACGATGACCGCGGTCATCGGCAGCGCGCCGAGGAGGCCGCACACGGTGTTGCCCGTCCCCTGGGCCATCAGCTCCTTGTCGTACTGGGTACGCGGTCCGTCGTGCAGCCGGTCCACCGCGGCGGCGCTGAACAGACTTTCAGCGGATGCGATCAGGGTGAAGGCCGCCACGGTTCCGAGCAGGCCCAGGCTCGCGAGCCCGCCGAACTCGGAGAGGGCCGGGGTCTGGACGGCGTCGAGCAGTCCCTGAACCTGGACCGTCTCGACCGGCAGGCCGAACACCAGCGTGGCGAGGGTGGCCAGCACGACCGCGGCCAGTGCGCCCGGGACGGCCCGTACCCGCTTCGGCATCCTGCTCCACCCCACCACCAGAGCGATGGTTCCGGCGCCGAGCGCGAGCGAGGCGAGAGCGGCCGTACTGGACACGGCGTCGGCCACCAGCCCCGGGATGCCGGCCATCTTGCCCGTACCGGAGAGCGGTGCCTCGACGCCGGCGGCCGCGTAGAGCTGCCCCGCGATGAGGACGAGGCCGATGCCCGCGAGCATTCCCTCGACGACCGAGACGGAGATGGCCCGGAACCAGCGGCCCAGCCGCAGTGCGCCCATGGCCAGTTGAAGCAGCCCCGCCGTCAGCACGATCACGCCGAGCGCGGGCAGTCCGAAGGACTGGACGGCCTCGAAGACGAGCACGGTGAGACCGGCGGCCGGCCCCGACACCTGGAGACTGCTGCCGCGCATGAAGCCGGTGACGAGGCCGCCCACGATGCCGGTGATCAGACCCAGCTCGGCAGGGACCCCCGAGGCGACGGCGACGCCCACGCACAGGGGCAGAGCGACGAGGAAGACGACGAGTGACGCGGCGAAGTCCTGCCGCAGGTGAGGGAACTTGGTGACGCGGTCCATGGCGGCCCTCATCCCGTGCGGAAGGGGGCCGAGCGCACGTCGCCGGGCGGGGGTGCCCAGACGGCGCTGTCGCTGATGTGCGGTGCTTCTACCGCGTGGTCCGCGTGGTGATCGACGTGGGATTGCATGCCAGTGGTTCCTCCTGGCGCGCCCGAGTGCGGCGCGTCGGTATGCGTACGAGAACTGGGGCTTGGAGGGCAGGTCGGCATGACCCCCCGTCGATGAGTCCCGCAGGAGTGCGGGCAGGGGGGCAGCACGCCCAATGCCTCGGGTCAGCTCAGCAGCGGAACACCTGGAGCACGGGGGAGGAGTGTGCGGTCGAGGATCTGGAGGTGTGGTGCGCGTTGCCCATCGCAGCGACGGCCGCGGGGCCGAGCATGCCGCCGACGTCGCTCGTCACCGCGGAACGTGGCGGTGCCTCAGGAGCGGGAACGGTCGCGGAGCGATGCCGGTCGCGATGGCGAAGAAGGCCGTTCGGGTCACCCCCGCGATCGGGTGTGCCGCACGTGCCGTAGGCGACGTGCGCCTCTCCGGCGGTCGCATTCGGAAGGCTGTCCGCCCGAATTCCCGGGGCGGACGCGTGTGCATCCGTCGACGGCGTGCCGGAGTGCGGGGCCAATAGGAAGCCCATCAGGAACGCGAGCACGAACCGGACTGCCGCCACGCGCACGCTTCACCTCCTCATGGACTTCACTCTTCCTTAGGGACGCTAACAGGCCGGAGGGATTATGGAGTTAACCCTTTGTGAAGAGTCCGAAAGTCGATGCCCAACGAGCTGAATCATTCGCCGAACCTCTGTGGCCTGGGGATGTGCCTCACGTTCGGTTCTCACTATTTGAGATCATCCGCGACTGCGTGGCTCATGCATATGCCGTTCGGGAGTCGCGCGTCATATTCGCACAGTGGTTCGCCTGTGCGTGTGTGTTAACCCGCGGGAAAGACGGCTGACGTTTAGTTGATAGGTCGTCGGATCAGTACACGCTTCGTGAGCTCGGCGCCGTGCTCACGCGCGGACTTTGTCGCCTGAGGTGGACACGGCGACTTTCGCGGAGTCGTACGGACGGCCCCCGTCCGCAGCGGCCCCGCCGGCGTACGGAGTCGCTCGTCCTCATATATCCGTCCGTCACCCGGACCCTCGGAATCGCCCCGCCGGCACCCTCGCCCGCTCGGCCCCGGGGCCGGGATGCCGTCGATCGCGCTCCGGGCACCCCGGCGAGGCCGGGGCCGGCCGGCCCCGGCCTCAGGGGCGTCAGCCGTCGGTCGATGCCCGTCCGGCGCACGCCTGCGGGGCGAAGCCCGCCGCGAGCTGCTCGGGGGTACGCGGGCCGGGTTCCGCTTCGCCCAACAGGCCATGTGTGCGCAACAGCTGAGTGGTCGCGATGCCCCACGGCAGCCGAAGCCCCGCCTCCCGCAGGAGATCGGTACGGGCCAGCATCGCGGGCGCGGGCCCGGCGCGGACACCGGCCGGGGTGAGGAGTGCGGCGTCGTCGGCCCAGCGCAGGGCGAGATCGACGTCGTGGGTCGCCATCATGACGGTGGTGCCGCCGTCCCGGAGAACGCCGAGTGTGTCCAGCAGTCGTTCCTGGCCGTCCGGATCGAGCCCGGCGGTCGGCTCGTCGAGGATCAGCACACGGGGCCGCATCGCGACCGCGCCCGCGATGGCGGTCCGTTTGCGCTGTCCGTAGGAGAGGAGATGGGTGGGCCGGTCCGCCAGCGCGGTGATGTCGAGGGCGGTGAGCGCCTCGTCCACCCGGGCGCGTACCTCGGCGTCGGGCAGGCCGAGATTCAGTGGTCCGAACGACACGTCCTGGGAGACGGACGCGGCGAACAGCTGGTCGTCCGGGTCCTGCACCACCAGTTGGACGCTGGTACGCAGCCTGGTGAGCCCCTTTCGGTCGTACGTGACGGGACGGCCCTCGACCGTCAACTGGCCGTCCCGTGGGCGCAGTCCGCCGCTGAGGAGCCGCATCAGCGTGGTTTTCCCACTGCCGTTCCGGCCGAGGAGGGCGAGCGCACGCCCTTCGTGAGCCTCGAAGTCGAGGCCACTGAGCACTGCAGGGCCTTCCTCGTACGCGAAGGACGCGCCCCGCAGGGCGAGCAGCACGGATTCGCTCATGACAGCGGCCTTTCCAGGACGAAGGTCAGGGCGGTGAGGGCCGCGAGCAGCGCGACGCTCACGGCCACGAACCGGACGGAGACACGAGCCTCGGGTACCAGGACGCGCAGGGTTCCGTCGTACCCGCGCCCGGCCAGTCCCGCCTGGAGCCGTGCCGCGCGGTCGAAGGCTCTGATGAACGCGGTGGCCCCGAGGCCCGCCAGGGACCGCCAGGTGGCGGCCCGGGTCGTGTGCCCGAGCCGGGCCGCCTGGGCCTCCCGGATCCGGCGCATCGAGTCGAGGAGCAGGAAGCTCATGCGATAGGTCACCAGGGCCACGTCGACGACCGGCGCGGGCACCCCCGCCTTGACCAGACGGGGCAACAGGTCGGACATCGGGGTGGTGAAGGCGAACAGCAGCACCCCGAGTGACGCGGCCGAGGTGCGCAGCAGCAGCTCACCGGCGCGGACCGGCCCCCCGTCGGCCAGGGTGACGAGCCCTTCCGGCCCGCCGACCTGTACGAGGAGTGTGGCGGCCCCGGTGACGCAGAAACCCAGGGGCACCCGGTACGCCCGCCACAGATGGCGGGCGGTAACCCCCGCCGGCCCCAGCAGTACGGCCAGGGCGGCGACGAGGATCAGGGCCGCGCCGGGCCAGGGGGGCAGGGAGATGGCCAGCACCGTGAGTCCCAGGCCGAGCACGGCTTTGTCCACGGGATGGCGGCGGCGCCAGCGACTGCTGTGCGCCGCCGCGTCGATCGGCAGCACGTGCGCTCAGGTCCTTCGGGCCGTGGTCTCACCGGCGCCGCTTTCGGCCCCGCCGCCGCCCGCGGTCGCGCGCAGCTCGCCCTGACGACGCCCGCGCCGCAGGCCGAAGTAGTAGGCGAGGACACCCGCGCCGAGCGCGGCCTGAAGGGCGAACAGCGCCGACTCGATCTCACCGGACGGCGGTTCGTACAGCGGAGAGAACCAGGGCTCGTAATCGGGATCGATCTCGGTGATCGCCGTCTCGGCCTGGGCGTCGGCACCCGTGAACGGCTCCTTCTCGCCGTCGCCGAGGCCGAGGGCCAGGGGCAGGACGGCCAGCGCGGCCACGACGAGCAGGAGCAGGGCGTTGATCTTCGTGTTCTTGTTCATCGGGCCACCGCCTCGGTCTCGGCCGTCCTGGTCCGGGCCTGCTTGCCGGCGAGGAACACGCCGAGCCGGGTCAGATCCCCCTTGCTGGACTGCACCAGGAGTCGCATCACCAGCACGGTCAGGAGCCCCTCGCTCACCGCGAGCGGGATCTGGGTGACCGCGAAGATGGAGCCGAACTTGCCGAGCGCGCCCAGGAAACCGCTGCTCGGGTCCGGGAAGGCGAGTGCCAGCTGCACGCTGGTGACGCAGTAGGTGGACAGGTCGGCGACGAACGCGCCGAAGAACACCGCCACCATCAGCGGCACGTCGAACCGGCGCAGCAGCCTGTAGATCGCGTACCCCGCCCAGGGCCCGACGATCGCCATCGAGAAGACGTTGGCGCCGAGCGTGGTCAGGCCGCCGTGGGCGAGCAACAGGGCCTGGAACAGCAGGGTGATGGTGCCCAGCACCGCCATGATCGGCGGGCGGAACAGGATGGCGCCCAGACCCGTACCCGTGGGATGCGAGCAACTTCCCGTCACGGAGGGGATCTTCAATGCGGAAAGAACGAACGTGAAGGCCCCGGAAGCCCCCAGAAGCAGCGTGCTCTCAGGGTTCTCCCTGACTTCACGCGTGAGTGACCGGACTCCGTGGACGACGAACGGCGCGGACGCGACACCCCAGGCGATCGCGTGCGCCGGAGGCAGAAAACCCTCGGCTATGTGCATGACTGAGCAGACCCTCTCCAGCACCTCGTGGATGGTTGAAGTGCCTTGGCCGGTCTCCTGGCTTACGGGTACCACCGCCCGAACTCCGCCTTCCCGGGTCACAAGGACCCAGTGGCTGCCCGTGAGGGCCGGAGCCGGACTTCCCGATCACAGTGGCGAGGGCCGCACCGGCATCACACCGATTTCCCGTTCACCAAGGCGTGGCGACAGTAGTGGCAGGTGGGGGGCGTTGACAAGCAGGCCCCACGCGCCCGTACCCGTGGAGTGTCACGTCGACGACCCGTCCGGCCGTCACGCAGGTGTGCCCGGTACGGTGGGAGTCAGCCCCGGTGGGAGAGCGGGACGAGGAGCACCGGGCAGTGCGAGTGGTGCAGGACCGCGTGCGTCACGTGTCCCAGAGGAGCGCCGACGGGGGAGGACCGCCTGCGCGAACCGATGACCACCGCGTCGGCGTCGGAGGTGGCCGCCACCAGCACGGCGGCGGCCGATGCCGCTCGAACGATGTCGTGGGACACCGGAAGACCGGGATGGTCGGCCCGCAGTTCGGCGACGACACGTGTGGTTTCCGCCGCCTCCGCCGTCGCGAGATCGGCAGGATCGCCGAACATCGTCGCCATGCTGCCGACGTTCTCGAGGAAGATCCAGGCACTGAACACGCGCAGCGCCGCACCGCGACGCAGTGCCAGGTCGGCGGCGAGGCGTACCGCTTCCCGGTCCCGCTCGTCCCGTGCGGCGACCAGGACGACCTCCGTCGGCCGACTGTGCTCCTGCCGCGGCACCACGACGACCGGCACATGTGCCCGGGCAGCTGTCCGCAGAGCGTCGGAGCCCACCAGCAGGGCCAGGAACCCTCCGTGCCCACGGGTCCCCACGACGACCGTGCCGTCCTTGCCGGCCTCGCCGAGAAGGCAGGACGCTGTCTCGTACGGGCATGCCGTGGTTGAGACCGTGAGACCGGGAGCGGTCTCTCTCGCGATCTCCGCCGCCTCGGCCAGCACCTCGGCGGCAAGGCCCTTCGCCCGCTGCACCCCGCTGCCGGACAGATGAGCATGCCCTGATTCGGTCCTGGTGGCATGGACGATGCTCAAAGGCCGGCCCCTGGAATCCGCCTCGGAAGCCGCCCAGCGGACAGCCCGGGCCGCGTCCTTGGTGCCGTCGGTTCCGACGACCACGGGTCCGTCCAGAGTCAGAATCCGTGGATCGCTCTGCATGGTCCCTCCTCGGTCCGGGCGAGCGCGCGCTCGCCCCGCGGAGCCGATATCAGCCTTCGTCCTCCCTGAGCCCTTCCTCGACGACTCCCCTCTCCTCACGCCGGTAGGGCACGATCTGGACCGGGCAGTGGGAGTGGTGCAGCAGCGTGTGCACGACGTGGCCCAGCCCCAGGACGGAGGCACTGCGCCGCTCATGGCTCCCCATCACCAGGAGATCTGCGTGCCGGCTCGCCTCGACGAGGGCGGACGCTGTGGACCGGGCCGTGACCACCTCGGTCTGCACGGTGAGGCCGGGGCTGCTTTCGCGGACCCGGGAGGCCAGGTCGACCAGCAGCTGCTCGCCAGGAGCCCCAGGTCGCTCGGCGTCATCGCGCGGGGCCTGACGCTCGCCGAACCTGGCCAGCAGGTTCCGGACGCTCACCAACCGAAGAGGGCTGTTGCGGGCCTCGGCTTCGCGTCCGGCGCGGACCAGCCATTGCGCGTCGTGCTCGTCCCGTACGGCAGCCGTGACGGGCGTGCCGTCCTCGCGTTCGAGCTCACCACGGACGACGACGACGGGCGCGGGACTGCCGATGACGACCCCCAGACCGACCGATCCGAGCAGGAGGGGACCGAACCCACCGCTCCCTCTGCTGCCGACGACGATCGTGCCGCCAGGCCGGACCGAAGCGTGGAGGGCCGGAACCGGCTTCCTGCGGCTCAACTTGACAGTGACGTCGAGATCGGGGAATCGCTGCCGGATCTGTTCCGCCGACTTCGTCAGCAAGGCGTTGCCGGTGTCCCGTACGTGCTCGGACGTCTCGAACGAAGCGAACCGGTCCAGGCGGTCCAGGTCCGCGGCGTGCACGAGCGACAGGCCTCGGTGAAGCCGCGCCGCCTCGGCCGCACCCCAGAGCGCGGCGGCCCAGGCATGCTCCGAGCCGTCCAGACCTACGACCGTCCTCGGATCCTGCGTGACGTCGGACGGGCGAGTACGCATCGCTGCTCCTCACGCTGTTCGGTTGTCCGCCTCTCCAATGCTGTCACTGCTGGACGTGATGCGGCCAGCGCAGGTACGGCGCACCAGGGCGTTTCCGCTCTTCCATGCACCGCCCCCTGGGCATCGCGCCGGAACATCGTGATGAGGCCGGGGAAGCCTCCGATGCGAGTACCCGAGGCGGCGATACAGGAAGAACGACTGGTCAGCATGCTGCCTTCCAGTTCAAGCCCAAGGTCTCACGCTCGGGTATGTGCACAGTTCAGAGGCATGGTGAGGCTGCCCGGGCCGGCCGGCCGACTCACTCGTCACGTTCTGTTCGGCGGACTGACGGGAAGCTTCCCGGCCCCACCGGTGCCGGCGGCGTCAGCGGGTTGCTGGGCCCATGCGGAGGCGATCGCCTCCGCGTCGGAGGTGGGGGGCAAACCTGTCAGCGCCTGCAACTGGGTGGGTTGGTAGGGGGTCGGGCCGTGCCACTCCAGGAGCATCACCGTGGCGTCGTCGTTCAGGCGGTCGTAGTGGTGGGCCAGGTGGTGCCCGATCAGCCGCCGGAGGGTTTCCGGTACGGGAAGGCCGTCTGTGTGGTGGCGGATGAGGAAGTCGGTCAGGCCGGTGAGACCGAATTCCCGCCCTTCTCGGTTGCGCGCTTCGGTGATGCCGTCGGTGTAGAGCAGCAAACGGTCCCCAGGTTCCAGCTGGTCGTGGCGTACGGTGCCTGGCACGCCCAGCCCGGTTCCCATGGGGGGCGCGGGCGGGCAGAACAGGTGCACGACGGTACGGTTGCCGCGGATGACAACCGGGGGGTGGTGGCCGTAGTTCGTCCAGGTCAGCACGCCGGTGGCCAGATGAAGGTCGGCCAGGATGCTTGTGGCGTAGCGGCTGCCCGCGAATTGCCCGGTCAGGGTGTCCGCGACGCCTTCGGCTGTCTGAAGGAGGTCAGCCCCTTGGCGGCGATGATTGCGGGCGGCGCCCAACGCGAGGTTGGCGGTCAATCCGGCGGCGGTGTCGTGGCCCATGGCGTCGAAGACGGAAAGATGCACGGTCTCCCCGGCCAGCGCATAGTCGAAGGCATCGCCACTGATTTGGTAGGCCGGTTCCATGACCGCGCTGATCAGGACTCGGTCGGTGGCGAAAGTGCGCGGCGGCATCAGCTGCCATTCCATCTCGGCCGCTACGTTCATCTTCCGACGGCGGACCAACCGGGAGTACGAGTCGCTCGTCCCACGCTTGCTCTCCAGGAGGAGGGCGATCAGTCCGGCGAGCCTGTTCAGATCCTCGTCCGCCTCGATCCGTGCGCCCGGCACGCCGACCCGGAGCACACCCAGACGCTCGGCGCCGTCCAGCAGCGGGACCCACCATTGCCCCCTCGCGGAAGCCGAGGTGGGAAAGACCTGTCCCAGTTGGAAGGCCCGCCCGGCCACGGTCCCTTCGACGGACAGATCAACCGGAACGTCGGCGCCGGGGCGGCCGACGTCAAGATTGCCGACAAGCAGGTGCAGCCGCTCCTGCTGCAGATCGGCCAGATAGATCAGCACCCGGGGCCAGCCCGCCCGGGCAGCGTGCGACGCCACCGTGCCGGGCAACTGCTCCAAAGTCATCAGATGACTCGCTGCGATCAGCTCTCCCAGCACCCGTGCCCGTTCCGCTCCCGCGCTGTTCATCGACGAACACCTTTCTCGACGGCCGAGAGAACCGCGCTACCGCCGGTCGTGACCGCGCAGAATTGTTCGCGGCAGTAGCGCGAACGGGCACCTGTTCCAGAGTCGCACTACTGATGAAGTAGCACCCGCACAATGGTGTCGTGTCGACGCCGCGTAGACGGAGAAGCCGGGCCGCTCCCCATGTCGGCATCACACCGACCGGACGGCACGATCAGATGGCGTCAGTCAGGGACGGAGACCAGCACCCGGCCACGCACGCCCGCATCGACACGGTCATGGGCCTCGACGATGTCCTGGAGCGGGTAGCGGTCGGCGATGTCGACGCGGAGGGCGCCGACGGCGGCTGCGGCGGTGAGGTCGCGGGCGGCCTGGCGCTTGGCCTCGGGCGGGAAGTCGTCGCTGCCGAGCAGGCGCAGGGTGATGTTGTTGAACAGCATTGGCCAGAAGGGGAGTTCTGTGCGGTCGTCGTGGGTTCCGTAGGCGGCGATGACGGCATCGGGTGCGGTGACCGCGTTGTCGAGGTCGGCGTTGGCCGACAGGGACACTTCGATGACGCGGTGCACGCCGTCCGGAGCGTGCGCGCGGATCGCTGCCGCCGGGTCCTCCGTGTCCAGAGCTACGGCGTGGGGGACGAGGGCCGGGTCGACGCTGTTCAGGTCACCGGCGCGGCGCACGGTGCCGATGACGGTGGCTCCGCCCCAGCCGGCGAGTTGGGCGGCGAGTGAGCCCACGCCGCCGAGGACACCGTGTACGAGGACGAGCCGGCCGTCGACGGGGCCGTCCGCGAACACGGCGCGGTGGGCGGTGATGCCGGGGATGCCGAGGCTCGCCCCGAGTTCGTCGCCGAGGTGGTCGGGAAGTGGCACGGCTTGCAGGTCCGGTACGACCGTGTGCCGGGCGGCGGTACCGAAGGGCCGGTAGGACTGGGCGCCGTACACCCATACCCGCCGGCCCACCCGGTGTGCGTCGACACCGCTTCCTACGGCGTCGATGACTCCGGCGGCGTCACTGTGCGGGATCACCCGGGGATACGGCATGGACGAGCCGAGCCAGCCGCGTCGCTTCTTGGTGTCGCCAGGATTGACGCCGGACACGGTCACGCGCACGCGGACCTCGCCGGGGCCGGGCTCGGGGTCCGGCAGTTCCCCGACGTGCAGGGTGTCGGCGGCCGGACCCTGCCGTTCGTACCAGGACGCGAGCATGGACGTACCTCCGTGTCTTTCAGGGACGGTCGGGCGCTTCCGCGCCAAGGACTTCGCGGAGCCAGGCGCGCTCGGCCCGGCTGGTGGCGCGGGCGGTGAGGAGCAGGCCGCGCCGGTACGGATCGGTGATCTGCTCGGCGGTCATCGGGCGGTCGCCGTCGTAGAAGAAGCCGGCGGGCTCCTCCAGGAACGCGAGGCGGCGGCGCAGGACCGCGTTCCGCTCGGTGGCGTCGGGCAGCTGCGAGAGGAAGGCCAGGATCGTGGAGAACCGGGTGAAGTCGGTGATCTCGTGTTCGGCCGGCTCACGCAGCCGCTTCAGCATGTCGGCGCGACCGGCCGCAGTCAGGCTGAGCACGTAGCGGGCGGCGCCCGCTCGCGGGTCGGCCCGGCGCTCCAGCAGACCGAGCTTGGCGAGCCGGTTCATGGCCGGGTAGAGGCTGCCGTCACTGACCGGGCGGGTGAAGCCGGTGAGCTGGGAGACCCGTCGACGCAGTTCGTGGCCCGGCAGGGGACCTTCGGCGAGGAAGCCCAGTATGGCGAGTTCCAGCATGCTGCCATCCTCCCACATCCAACATCGAATCGATACGTACATCGATTCGATGTCATGGTCGGCGACGGCCCGCCTCGCCTCCGAGGCCCGCACCCCTCCCCACCCGCAGGCCCGGGCGACGCGCTGTGGCTGTCGACCGTCGCCTCCGCGGCCGTCATAGCTCGTACCCGGCGTCATGGTGCCCGCGGTGGCCATGCTGGCCCTGCCGGTGCCGTCTCCGGCAGGCGC
>NZ_JBHWZS010000279.1:0-11289 GCF_042728155.1 Streptomyces sp. NPDC060209 | reverse complement strand
CGGCCTTCCTGGCCACGCGTGGTCAGGAAGGCCGGACGGCCAGTTCGTCGAGCGACTTCAGCAGCCCCGGCAGTTCCGGGCCGCGGCCGACCGTCATGATCTCGCCCGGCTCCTCGTCCAGCAGGATGAAGGCGATGTCGTCGGTCCTGGCCACCAGTGACCATCCGGGGCCGTCGGCCCGCAGCGTGCGCGCCCCGCCGGGGGCGAACGCGGAGCGGATCCGGCCGGGTGGGGGCGGAGAGCTGACGTAGGCGCGGGCCGCTTCGAGCGCCATGCGTACGCCGGGGTGCTGACCGGATCCGGCAGGCTCCGACGGGCTTTCGTCGCCACCGGCCCGGGCTTCGTCGGTTCGGCCCCCGTCGGCCGTGGCGTCGTCCGGCGCCTCGCCGTCCGTCGCGGTCTCCTCGGACGGGCCGAACGCGGTCTCGTCGTCGATCTGCCCCCGCCACGCGGCCCACTGCAGGGCGATCTCGTCCGCCCCGAGGCGCCGCTGCGGGGGCCCCCACACCTCGGTGTCCGGTGGCGTCAGCGGCACCGGTCCGTCGCCGTCAGGATCGGGTACCGGGTCGTGAGGCTCGGGGACCCCGGGTGCGGCGACCGCCAGTGCGAGCGGCCATCCCGGGAGCGCGCAGACCACGGAGCGGTCGTCGGGGGACAGGTCGTACTCCATCCCGCAGTCCCACGAGGCGATGGCTACCGCCACCAGCGAGACGTCCTCGACGACCACCGTCCAGCGGGCACCGCCGTTGTCCTGGCCGAGCACGAGGCCGTACCCCTCGGCGTACGGCTCGAGACCGAGCGCGGCGCACGCGGCCACGTAGTCGTCACCGAGCACGCTGGGGAATTGCGCGGGAGTCAGCAGCACCGCGGTCAGCACGAACAGTGCGTCGTCGTCGGCGGCCGTATCGTCCGTCCCAGCCACAGCACCCACCCTCATCCCTCATCCCAGATCGCTTGGTCCGTCGGCGCACCTTAACTACTCGGTAACCCTGTCGTCGAGGCCCTGACAAGCGATAACGGACACGTACCCGGAGGGCACGACCGGCCGCAGGCGCACGCCACCGCACCCCTCGTACCGTGGTGCCTGCGTGCCCGGCACCCGTAGGGTTGTGACTCCGGCAGATGAGGGGGACAGCATGGTGAAGCGGTACGAACGTCTCAAGGAGATCCAGCGCCTGGACCCGGAGCGGGACTTCCTGGAGATCTACCGGCTCACCGTGACCTACGAATTCCCCTGGGACATCACCCGCGCTCTCGAACTCGCCCTGTACCGCACGTACGCCGTCCCCAGCATCGGCCGACTGCTCGCGGAGACGGCCGAACTGACGGAACGTTCACAGAAGAGGTACGACGACACCGCACTCCTCCTCGACGCCGTCGTCGAGCACGGCTTCGACAGCGAGGCGGGCCGCACGGCCGTCCGGCGGATCAACCGGATGCACCGTAGTTACGACATCAGCAACGACGACATGCGCTATGTGCTGTGCACCTTCGTCGTCACCCCCAAGCGCTGGCTCGACACCTACGGCTGGCGCAAGCTGTCCGGCCACGAACTGCGCGCCTTCGCCGCGTACTACCGGACCCTCGGCGCCCGCATGGGCATCCAGGACGTCCCGCAGACGTACGAGGACTTCGAGCGATTCCTGGACTCCTACGAGGACGAGCACTTCGGATGGGACGAGGGCGCACGCGCGGTCTCCGACGCCACTCTGGCCCTGATGGGCTCCTGGTATCCGCGCCCGCTCGCGCCCGTGGTGCGCAAGGCCGGCCTCGCCCTGCTCGACGACTCGCTGCTACGGGCGTTCCGGTACGGACGGCCGGGACCCGTCGCCCGGGGGCTGACCCACGGAGCCCTGCGGCTGAGGGCCCGTGCCGTACGGCTCCTGCCGCCGCGGTCCACCCCTCACCACGCGCGTCAGAACCCCGAGATCAAGGGCTACCCGGACGGCTACGAGGTGGCCCGGCTCGGCACGTTCCCCACTCCGGGCGTGCGCGGCTGCCCCGTGCCGCACGGACGGCCGTCGGACACGCCGGCCGAGTGAGCCGGAGGCCGCCCGCCGGAGCAACGGCGGCCGCTCAGCCGGTCCGTACGGCCAGAGCAAGGAATCGGCTGTCCTCGTCGGTGTAGGTGTCCAGCCGCCAGCCCGCGTCCGCCAGCAACGGCGTGAGACGCGGCTCGGCCCTGAGATCGTCGTCGGAGAGGGGCCGGCCGTGGCGTGCGGCCAGCGCCGCCCGCCCGATGGGGTGGAACAGAGCGAGCCGGCCACCGGGGCGCACCACTCGAGCCAGCTCCGAGAGCCCCTGCTCCGGGTGCGGGAGATGCGAGATGAGCCCGGCTGCGAAGACGGCGTCCAGGGCCCCGGCGCGCAGCGGAAGCCGTGCGACATCCGCCAGCAGCAGGGCGCCGCTCGCTCCTCTGCCCGCTCGCAACGCGGCATCCAGCATCGCGCGCGTCAGGTCGGCCCCGATCACCGTTCCCCCGGGTCCGACCGCCGTACGCAGGGCCGGCAGCGCCCGCCCCGTGCCGCAGCCCGCGTCGAGCACGGTGCCGCCCGGGCGAAGGCCGAGCTCGCCGACGGCGGCGGCATAGGCGGGGCCGTCATCAGGGAAACGGCTGTCCCAGTCCGCCGCCCGTGCGGAGAAGAAGTCCTGGACGTGTGTGTGGTCGTCGGCCATGGGGACATGATCGCGCAGTCCCCACCCGAGCGAAACGACACGATGCGGTGCACACGTTCGAACGTTGCCTGATCGTTCGGGAACATCTCTCTGTCATATCCCAGCACCTTTCGAAATGCGCCCCTGGTGCGCGCCCCGGGACGGGCTAGCGTCCCGGACTTATGGGACACCTGGACCACGCCACCTTCGGCTGGCTGACCCCCGTGCTGTCGTACGCGATGGCAGCGATCGGGGCCGCACTCGGACTGCGCTGCACCGTGCGCGCCCTCGGCACCAGCGGCCGCTCACGCCGCAACTGGCTGCTCACGGCCGCATCCGCTCTCGGCACCGGCATCTGGACGATGCATTTCGTCGCCATGCTCGGGTTCGGCGTCACCGGCACCGACATCCGCTACGACGTGCCACTCACTCTCCTCAGCCTGCTGGTCGCCATGCTGGTGGTGGGGGCAGGAGTCTTCACCGTGGGCTACAGCCGCGACCGCTCGCGCGCGCTCCTCATCGGCGGCCTCACCACCGGCCTCGGCGTGGCAAGCATGCACTACCTGGGCATGGCCGCCCTGCGCCTCCACGGCACCGTCGCCTACGACCCGCTGCTGGTGGCGGTCTCCGTCGTCATCGCCGTCGTCGCCGCGACCGCGGCCCTGTGGGCCGCACTCAACATCAAGTCGCCCGGTGCCGTAGCCCTCGCGTCGCTCGTCATGGGCGCGGCGGTGAGCAGCATGCACTACACCGGCATGCTGGCGGTCGGTGTCCGGGTCGCACCGTCCGGATCCGAACTTCCCGGGGCCACGGTGATGCAGTTCATCTTCCCCCTCGCCGTCGGCCTCGGGTCCTACCTCTTCCTCACCTCGGCGTTCGTCGCCCTCTCGCCGGCCGCCCGGGAACACGCGGCCGAAGCATCATCCAAGGACATCGACGACGCCTCCGCCGAACCACCCGCGAGGGCGGCCGCGAGCTGATCACGGCCGGACCCGCGGCTCACCTGCCGTACCCAGACTTCGGGGCACAGAGCTCCCCACCCGGAACGAGGAGGCCATGCGCACACCCCGCACGACGACCCCGGACCCCGGCGTGCACACCGGTCGGCCCGCGACACCGCCGCGCGGGCGACGCGCACACGCCGGTCCGCCCGCGGACGAACGTCCCGGGCGGGAGGCAGGACCGCCTCCGCCCACCGGGCTCCCGCCGCAACGTGCGTCCCTGCGCCCCCGGACCGTACGAGCGAAGATCATTTCGTTGCTGATGGTTCCCGTCGTGTCCCTGCTCGCCCTCTGGGGGTTCGCCACCGTCACCACGGCGCAGGACGTGGCACGTCTGCGTGAGGTCCAGCGTGTGGACAGGACGGTCCGGGCCCCGGTCACCGAGGCCGTCGGAGCCCTGCAGAACGAACGCACGGCCGCGCTCCGCCAGTTGGCCGCCCCCGGTACCGGGCATGCCGAGTCCCTGCAGGAACGGGCCGGACGAACGGACACCGCGCTGGGAGCCTTGAGCCTCGGTGACGGACACACCGTCGCCGAGGCCGGCATTCTTCCCGCAGGAGCCGCTGCCCGGCTCGGCACGTTCCTGGAAAGGGCGCAGCGATTGCACACGTTGCGCACCCGGCTCCAGAGCCTTTCCCAGGGTGGTTCCGGCGCGACTCCGGCCACGGACGCGGAGATACTGACCGCGTACACGCAGTACACCGAGACCATCACCGCGGCCTTCGGCGTCTCCGGGGCCCTGACGGGTACCCAGGACGCCGAAATCGGCTCCGAGGTCCGCGTCCTGCTCGAACTGTCGCAGAGCGGGGAGATGCTGGCCCGCGAGGAGTCGCTGCTGGCGTCGGCAGTACTGACGGGCACACTCAGCGGTGAACAACTGCGCGTGTTCACCGGCGCCGTGGCGACCCGCCGGACCCTTGCCGGGACGGCGGGAGCCGATCTTCCGGCGACCGGGCGGAAGGCGTGGCGCAAGCTCACCGGCCAGGGGGCCTACCAGCGGCTCACGGCGGCCGAGGACACCGTGCTTGCCGCCCCGCCCGGCCGCCGCGCGGCAAAGGCGGTGCCCGCCGCGGCCTGGGAGCGGGACGCGGCGACGGTCCGCACGGGGCTGCGCACCATAGAGGCGGGGGCCGGTGATCGCGCCGCCGACCGCGCGGGCCCCTTCGCACGCGCGTTGTTCAGCCCGGCGGGCGCGGCCGTCGTGTTCGGATTCCTCGCCGTCGCCGCCTCGCTGGTGATCTCCGTACGGATCGGACGCGGGCTCGTCGTGGAACTCGTCGGTCTCCGCGACAGCGCGCTCGAGATCGCCCGGCGCAAACTGCCCCACGCCATGCGGCGTCTGCGCGCCGGCGAGGAGATCGACGTACATGCCGAGGCGCCGCCCGGCCGGACGTCCCACGACGAGATCGGCCAGGTCGGGGAGGCGCTCGACACGGTGCACCGCGCGGCCCTCGACGCCGCCGTCGAACGCGCCGAACTCGCCAGCGGCATCTCCGGGGTCTTCGTCAACCTGGCCCGTCGCAGCCAGGTCCTCGTCCACCGCCAGCTCGCGCTCCTCGACGGCATGGAGCGCCGCGCCGACGACCCGGGCGAACTCGGAGACCTCTTCCGTCTCGACCACCTCACCACCCGAATGAGGCGCCACGCCGAGAGCCTGATCATCCTCTCCGGCGCCGCCCCGGGGCGCGCCTGGCGGATGCCCGTACCCCTGACCAACGTCGTACGCGCGGCGGTCTCCGAGATCGAGGACTACGCGCGGGTGGAGGTGCGGGCGTTGCCGGACGCCGGTGTGAAGGGCACGGCGGTGGCCGACCTCACCCATCTGCTGGCCGAACTCGTGGAGAACGCCGCCCAGTTCTCGCCACCGCACACGAAGGTGCGGATCAGCGGGGAGCCCGTGGGCAACGGGTACGCCCTGGAGATCGAGGACCGCGGACTCGGCATGGGCAGGGAACTGCTCGACGAGGCCAACCGCCGCATCGAACAGTCCGAGGCCCTGGACCTCTTCGACAGCGACCGGCTCGGCCTCTTCGTGGTCAGCAGGCTCTCCGCCCGTCACCACATCAAGGTCCAGCTGCGCACCTCCGCGTACGGGGGCACGACCGCGGTGGTGCTCCTGCCGACCGCGCTGCTCCGGAGCGGACTTCCGGAGGGCGCACCGGCAGGCCCGGCGGACTCCGCTGCCCGGACGGCAACGGTGGTCAGGGACGACGACGGCCCGGGGCCCGGCCACACCCCGCTCCCCGCCCACCCGCGACCCACCGCGTTTCCCGCACCGGTCGCCGTGCCTGCCATCGAGCAGAGTGCGGCTTCCGGGACACGGGCCGAACCACGGCCCGGACCGGCACCGGTCACCACCCTGCACCGGCGTCCGCGTTCCGCCGACGAGGACGGCGAGCTGCCCCGCCGCGTCCGGCAGGCCAGCCTCGTACCCCAACTGCGCGAGAAGCCGCGGACGGAGGAAGGCAAGCCGCACACCGGTGCGTCGGCTCCCACGGTCGAACGCACCCCCGAACAGGCCCGCGACCGCATGACCGCCTACCGCGACGGATGGGTCCGTGGCGGTGGCGCCGTACCGGGGAACGCCCCCGCGGCCCGATCCGCACCCGCGTCCCCATTCCGTCGGCACACCGAAGGAGACCAGACATGATCGTGAACGAGAGGCCCGGAAGGGCGTCCCGGCGCTCCGGCGAACTCGACTGGCTGCTGGACGATCTGGTCGCTCGGGTCGCCGAGATCCGGCACGCCGTCGTCCTGAGCAACGACGGTCTGGCGGTCGGCGCGTCCCATGCGCTGAGCCGCGAGGACGCGGAACACCTCGCGGCCGTGGCATCGGGCTTCAACAGCCTGGCAAAGGGCACGGGACGGCACTTCGGCGCCGGGGGCGTACGTCAGACGATGGTCGAGATGGACGACGGCTTCCTGTTCGTCGTGGCCGCCGGGGACGGATCATGCCTCACCGTCCTCAGCACGGCGTTCTCGGACATCGGCCTCGTCGCGTACGAGATGGCGCGGCTGGTGAAGCGGGTCGGCGAACACCTCGCCACCCCGGTGCGACTCGCCGGGCCACCGGCGACGGGCTGAGGACGGGCGCGTGCGGATGAGCGAGGGCGGATTGCCGCCGGGGAACATGGACGGCCTGCCGCCGGGCATCGGACACGGAGCCCCTGCCGGCGCCGGGTCCGCCGTACCGTCAGGCAGCGAATACGGCGTGCCTTCCGGCAGCGAAGCCGTGCCGCCGGGCAGCCAGTGGTACGACGCCGAGGCGGGCCCGCTGGTCCGTCCCTACGCGGTCACCGGTGGCCGGACGCAGTCAGGGCCCAGCGGCGTGCGATTCGACCTGATAGCCCTGGTGGTGGCCGACGACGGAGCGGCTGACCGTCAGGGCGAGGCGCTGCTGGGTCCTGAGCACCGGGCTCTGCTCGCTCTGTGCCGCGACGAGATCCAGTCGGTCGCGGAACTGTCCGCGGACGCCGATCTTCCCGTAGGCGTGGTCCGGGTGCTCCTCGGAGATCTGCTCGAAGCCGGCTGCGTCCGGGTCAGCCGGCCCGTCCCGCCCGCCCAACTGCCCGACGAGCACATCCTGCGCGAGGTGATCGACGGACTTCGGGCGCTCTGAGGGGCTCCTGTAACTGTCGTGCGCACTGCCCACTCAAGACGGATTGCGGCGCCATCCGGGCATCGAACGAACTCATCCGCACACATAAGTCAAAATCCGTTCACCCCACTCGGTGGCTGCCTCTGATTGCCATGCTGTCGCCCCTACTGACGGCACTCGCGAGAGAAGTGATGGATGTCCTCCGAGCATGTGGACAGCACGGGTGAGGAAGAGGCCGAGGACTCCTCGGCCCTCGCCCTGAAGATATTGGTCGCCGGAGGCTTCGGCGTCGGCAAGACGACACTCGTCGGGGCCGTGAGCGAGATCCGGCCCTTGCGGACCGAGGAACTCCTCAGCGAGGCCGGACAGTCCGTCGACGACACCGGCGGGGTGGATCAGAAGACCACCACGACCGTCGCGATGGACTTCGGCCGGATCACCATCCGGTCGGGTCTGTCGCTCTATCTGTTCGGCACGCCGGGGCAGGACCGGTTCTGGTTCCTGTGGGACGAGTTGTCACAGGGTGCCCTCGGCGCCGTGGTCCTGGCCGACACCCGTCGGCTCGAGGACTGCTTCCCGGCTGTCGACTACTTCGAGCATCGCCGGATTCCGTTCGTAGTCGCCGTCAACTGCTTCTCGGGCGCACGGACCTACGCCGAGGACGACGTCTCGCGCGCACTGGATCTGGACAGGGGTACGCCCGTCGTGCTGTGCGACGCGCGTGACCGCGCCTCCGGGAAGGAGGTTCTGATCCGCATGGTCGAGTACGCCGGACGGATGCATACCGCGCGGCTCCTCGACTCGGTGGGCCAAGGGGCCGGGCCGGCGTGAGGTGAGGGCCGGATCGGCGTGAGGCGAGGGTCGGTGGGCCAAGGGGCCGGATCGGCGTGAGGCGAGGGCCCCGGCAAGGCCATGCGTAGCCGGTTGTGAGCCGGACGGCCCGCCTGCGGCGGCGGGCGGACCGTGGCGCGAAGCAACGCCTCCCGGGTGGGGAGGCGCTTGCCCGCAGAGGAGCCGTGCGCAAGGCTTGCGCGGAACGCGGGGAACTGATGAACGGGGAGGACGAGCACATGGCGCTGGACCGGGGACTTGACTGGCTCCTTGACGATCTCACCAGCCGGGTGGAACACATCCAGCACGCGCTGGTGCTGTCCAACGACGGGCTGGTGACCGGAGCCAGCACAAGCCTGGCCCGAGAGGACGCGGAGCACCTGGCGGCGGTCTCGTCGGGGCTGCAGAGCCTGGCCCGCGGGTCTGGGCGTCACTTCGGGGCGGGAAGAGCACGCCAGACGATGGTGGAGTTCGACGAGGCGCTGCTCTTCGTGACGGCGGCAGGGGACGGCAGCTGCCTGTGCGTGCTGACGGCCGCCGAAGCCGATGTCGGCCAGGTCGCCTACGAGATGACCCTGCTGGTCAACCGGGTGGGCGAGCACCTCGGGGTGACGGCACGGCAGGGCGTCGACAGCATCGACCGCCTCTGAGCTGCAGCTTCAGTGGATACCCAGGAGTTATCCACAGGCTCAGCGTGCAATTCCCCCCGGGACTAACGTGGTCACACAGAGTATTCGACCTCAGAGTATTCGGCCCCACGGGGAGGAAGACCATGACCGTTACGGAAGCCGCCCGCATGCGCGCCGCCGACACGGCGGCACCCGTGTCCGCAGGACGCGCGGCTCAGGAACTGAAGTTGAGGCGGGGCGAATTCGACCTCGCCGTCCATCTCGGACTGATCGGCGCCGAGCCGGCGACGGGCGGGGCGAGGCCGCGCGTCCGCCGACAGGAGATCGACCGGCTGCGCGCCCTGCCGGGGTTCCCCGAATCGCTTCGGGACCAGGTGCGGACAGCAGGCACAGCGGAAGGCGCCAGGCTCCTCGGAGTCAGTCCCGCGCGCTTCACCGGCCTGGCCCGCGTCGGGTGCATCTCGCCGGTCGCGTTCTATCTGAACCGCTACCGCGCGGTGGTCTGGCTCTATCTGGTGGACGAGCTCCTCGCCTTTGCCGCGCGAGAACCCGACCTGATCGCTGGGAAGAGTCCGGTGGGGATGCGGACCATGCTGGAGGCCGGCACCGACTGGCGTGCGCGCAACTGGCGTTCACGCAGGATCGACCGGTTGCTGAGCCGTGCGGAGGATCCCTGGGCGCGCGCGGCTCTGCAGGCATCCGCTCTGGACCCGGTCCAGCTCGCGGAGGTGGTGGAGGATCCCTACGAGCGCGCCTACCTGGCCCGGATGCGCCCGGATTCCGCCTTCGGGCGTCCGGGGTCCGTCTCCGGGAGGGAAGCGATGACGAGGCTGATGCCGGCGGATGATCCGGACGAAATCCTCTGGCGCCGGGTGAATCTGACGCTCGAGCTGGAACAGGCACGTGAGACCCGTCCTGCTCCCAGGCCCGGGTGCGACCCCGCGTACCGTCCGGTTCAAGCGGGGCCGGCGCCGGGCCGACCGGGGCCGGACGGCTCGGGTTCGGTGTCCGGGCAACCGGGCAGGGTGTCCCGCCGCCCCGGCACACGGCCCGGCGCCGGGCGGGGGCTGCTCGGCAGGATCGGGCTGCGCAGGCCTGGGCGCAGAGCTCGCTAAAGCGATTGCGCGGGGCTGTTCGCCCTGTCATCTTGGCCCCCATGTTGATCAGAGAAGCCACCGAGAAGGACTGGCCGGCCATTTGGCCGTTCTTCCATGCCATCGTCGCGGCGGGAGAGACGTTCACCTATCCCGTGGAGCTCGATGAGGACCTGGCGCAGGGCTGGTGGCTCATCGAGGACCCTGGCCGCACGGTTGTCGCGGTCGACGATGCCGGGACCGTCCTCGGGACGGCCAAGATGAACAGAAACCACATGGGGAACGGCTCGCACATCGCCAGCGCCAGCTACATGGTCGCCCCTGAGCACTCCGGCCGGGGCGTTGGCAGGGCCCTGTGTGAATACACCGTGGACTGGGCGCGTACGGCGGGATATCGGGCCATGCAGTTCAACGCCGTGGTGGAGACGAACACCCACGCCGTGCGGCTGTACCGATCCCTCGGCTTCGAGATCATCGGGACTCTGCCCGAGGGATTCAACCACCCCGAACAGGGCTATGTGGGGCTGCACATCATGCACAAGCCCCTCCGAAACCACCCTCACACGCCGCCGGAGCGCCTGTGAGCCTGGTGGCTTCCGGCCATCCTGGTGTGTCCGTCATGTCACAAGTAGCGGTGATGTGCGCATGGTTGATGGATCGCTGAGGCATGGGGCGGGTGCGCCGTCCGGGACAGGGGGCAGTACTGTGCGCCCCACCGCCATCCCAGCGGTGTACTCATATGGAGGAAGAATCCATGACCATACCCAGGAGATCGTGGCGTGGCGCGGGAGCATTCGCGGCCGCCGCGGTAGTCGGCCTGGCAGGCGGGGTCATCTCCGCCGGTCCGGCCGCAGCTCACACCCCCACCTGGGCCGTGACCTGCTCCGACGTGACGCTCAACCTGACGGCCTACTCGGGCAACGCCACCAATGAGGTGACCGTTTCCGTCGTGGGCGGCGAAGAGCTGCTTGCCAAGACCCAGTTCGGCCGGGAATACAGCACGAAGACCCCGCTCCAGCTCCCGAAGCACGACAAGGAGCTGACCGTCAAGCTCGTCGTCAAGGCCGGGGACGACGACAAGTACTCCTTCGAGGACACGAAGACCGCTCCGGTGTGTGAGGGCGACACTCCGCCGCCCACCCCGACCGAGGCGACGCCTTCGGAGACCCCGAGCACGGAGCCGCCCGCCTCGGAGACCCCCGAGCCGAGTGCGACGCCGAGCGAGACCGCCACGGAGGCCGCGCCTGCCCCCGCGGAGTCGACCGGCAGCGCGCCGGACCTGGCCGAGACCGGTTCGTCGTCCGCCACGCCCGTCATCGGCGGAGCCGCTCTCGCGGTTCTGCTCGCCGGCGGCGGCATCCTGTGGTCCGTCCGTAAGCGCCGCAGCGCGCAGCACTGACGCGTCCGAGCCACTCCGGCACGTCGGTCGTAGAACACCGGCGGGCCGGGCGGGGGCGCGCCGCACCGACTCCGGTGTGGCG
>NZ_JBHWZS010000278.1:0-11326 GCF_042728155.1 Streptomyces sp. NPDC060209 | reverse complement strand
CGCATGACGCGTGACCGGCCGCGGTGCTGTGCTCGTCGGCGTCAGCCGGCCGTGACCTCGACGGCGGCCAGGTTCTTCTTGCCCCGGCGCAGGACCAGCCAGCGCCCGTGCAGCAGTTCCTCGTGAGCAGGAGCGCTCTCGCCGTCCGTGACCTTCGCGTTGTTCACGTAGGCCCCGCCTTCCTTGACCGTGCGACGGGCCGCGGACTTGCTGGCGGACAGCCCGACCTCGACCAGGAGGTCCACCACAGCGCCCAGCTCGGTGACCCGGGCGTGCGGCACCTCGGACAGGGCGGCGCTCAGCGTCGCCTCGTCCAGCTCGCCGAGCTCGCCCTGGCCGAACAGCGCCTTCGACGCCGCGATGACCGCCGCGCACTGCGCGCCGCCGTGCACCAGCGTCGTCAGTTCCTCGGCCAGCGACCGCTGCGCCGAACGCGCCTGCGGACGCTCCTCGGTGAGCTTCTCCAGCTCTTCGAGCTCCTCGCGGCTCTTGAAGCTGAGGATGCGCATGTACGTCGAGATGTCCCGGTCGTCCACGTTCAGCCAGAACTGGTAGAAGGCGTACGGCGTCGTCATCTCCGGGTCGAGCCAGACGGCGCCGCTCTCGGACTTGCCGAACTTGGTGCCGTCGGCCTTGACCATCAGCGGCGTGGCCAGGGCGTGCACCGCGGCACCCGGCTCCAGGCGGTGGATCAGGTCGATCCCCGCCGTGAGGTTGCCCCACTGGTCGCTGCCGCCCTGCTGGAGCGTGCAGCCGTAGCGCCGGTACAGCTCGAGGTAGTCCATGCCCTGGAGGAGCTGGTAGCTGAACTCCGTGTAGCTGATGCCCTCCTGCGACTCCAGCCGGCGGGCCACCGAGTCCTTGGTGAGCATCTTGTTGACCCGGAAGTGCTTGCCGATGTCCCGGAGGAACTCGATCGCGGACAGGCCCGCGGTCCAGTCCAGGTTGTTCACCATCGTGGCGGCGTTCGGGCCTTCGAAGGTGAGGAAGGGCTCGATCTGCCCGCGCAGCCGCCCGACCCACGCGGCGATGGTCTCCGGGTCGTTCAGCGTGCGCTCCGCGGTCGGCCGCGGGTCACCGATCTGGCCGGTGGCCCCGCCGACCAGGGCGAGCGGCTTCAGCCCGGCGAGCTGGAGCCGGCGCATGGTGAGCACCTGCACCAGGTGGCCCACGTGCAGGCTCGCCGCGGTCGGGTCGAAGCCGCAATAGAAGGTGACCGGGCCGTCCGCGAGAGCCTTGCGCAATGCGTCCTCGTCGGTGGACTGGGCGAACAGCCCGCGCCACTTCAGCTCGTCGACGATGTCCGTCACGGTCGTTTTCTCCTCTGAGGGTTCGACTGGGTTCGACTGGGTTCGATTGGTTGTCCGGTCAGTCTATGGGCGTCATACGCCCCGGCTGACCGAGCTCATGTGGAAGTCGGGGATGCGCAGCGCGGGCATCGCGGCCCGGGTGAAGTAGTCGCCCCACTCGCGCGGCAGCGTCTTCTCCGTACGCCCCGCCTCCGAGGCCCGGGACAGCAGCCCGACCGGCGACTCGTTGAACCGGAAGTTGTTCACCTCGCCGATGACCTCGCCGTCCTCCACCAGGTAGACCCCGTCCCGGGTCAGTCCGGTCAGCAGCAGGGTGGCCGGATCCACCTCCCGGATGTACCAGAGGCACGTCAGGAGCAGGGCGCGGCCGGTCGTCGCGGCCACCATCTCCTCGAGGGACCGCTCACCGCCGCCGTCCAGCACCAGGTTGTCCATCGAGGGGGCCACCGGCAGGTCCGTCAGCCCGGCGGAGTGGCGGGTCGTGGTCAGCCGCTCCAGCCTGCCGTCCTTGATCCAGTCGGTCGGAGCCAGCGGCAGCCCGTTGTCGAAGACCGAGGAGCCGTCCCCCGACGCGTGCGCGATCACGAAGGGGGCCGACTCCAGGCCCGGGGCGTGCGGATCGCTGCGCAGGGTCAGCGGCAGCTCGGAGAGGGTCTCGCCGATCCTCGTGCCGCCACCCGGCCGGGAGAAGACCGTCCGGCCCTCCGCGGCGTCCCGGGCGCCCGCCGACCAGTACTGGTAGATCAGCAGGTCGGCCACCGCGGTCGGCGGCAGCAGCGTCTCGTAGCGCCCGGCGGGCAGCTCGATCCTGCGCTCCGCCCAGCCCAGGCGCTGCGCCAGCTCCGCGTCCAGGGCCGCCGGGTCGACGTCCTTGAAGTCCCGGGTGGCCCTCCCCGCCCAGGCGGAACGGGTCCGGTCGGGGGACTTGGCGTTCAGCTCCAGCGTGCCGTTCGGCTGGTCGTGGCGCAGCCGCAGCCCCGTCGACGTGCCCAGATACGTCGAGTTCAGCTGGTGGTGGGCGAAGCCGTACAGCTCGCGGCCGCCCGCGCGGGCCCGCGCGAAGGCGTCGCCGAGCGCGGGGGCGAAGTCGGCGAAGACATCGGAGCCGGTCTCGGCCGGTCGTTCCGTGAAGTCGGCGGACACCGGGACCCCGGAGACCAGCGGCTGCGCGTCCTCGGCAGGCCCGGCACCGCGTGCGGCGGCCTCGGCGGCCCGCACCAGCGGCTCCAGGTCGTCGGCGGTGACGGCCGAGCGGGACACCACTCCGGATGCCGTTCCCTCCGCGCCGTCCACCGTCGCGATCACGGTCAGGGTCCGTCCCCGCGTGACACCGTTCGTGGTGAGCGCGTTGCCGGCCCAGCGCAGATTGGCGGAGGAGTTCTCGTCCGCGATGACCACGCAGCCGTCGGCGGTGGACAGCTCCAGTGCGCGCTCGACGATCTCGTACGGCTTGCTGTTTCGCCTACTCATCGACTGTCTCCAGTGGTGTGGACATGAGGATTACCGTGGCCGGGCCGTCGTGTCCCGCAGCAGGCCGACATCCTGGGTGCGCCGTGTCGATGATGGCAAGGCGTCAGCTGAGAGAAGCGGCTTTTCCGCCGCGAACCCGGCGGTCTCGTCCTGCCGGGCGGGTTGATTATTGATGTGGAACTGCATATCGCATTCATGTTCGATGTGAACTCTGTCGAGTGAGGGGTGAATTGGAGATTCGGTGTCGCGTGCATACCTTCGTAGTGGTGCGTAGCCAATCGATATGCATGAGGTGAATGTGCGTGGCGGCTATCAATCACGAAGCCTGCAACTGCCCCGGGCGTAGGAAGCCTGACTGTGCTCACTTGACGTACCGCGTGGTGTTCCGCGAGGCAGGCGTGGTGCGTGAGATTCCGTTCAAGCGGTTGGAGGATGCGGAATCCTTCGCGCTCGGGGTCGAACGGCGCAAGGACTTGGGGGCACGACTCGACCCTGCGGCGGGGCGGAGGGCCTTCGCGGACGTCTGGGGCGAGTGGGTCGAAGCCGGGGTTCTTGAGGAGTCGACAAGGCGGAACTACCAGAGCGTCTATGACAACCACTTCGGGCAGACATTCGGATCCATCGAGATGGCCGATATCACACCTGCTGATATTGAAGGGTGGGAGGCGGAGCAGCGGATACGTGGCTATGCGGAGAACGGTGTCAACGGTCGTAAGAACGTGCTCTCGTCTGTATTCAACTACGCGGTGACGGCCGAGATCATTGGTCGGAACCCCTGCCGCAAGGTGAATCCTCACCGGCGCGCCGGGAAGCCGTTGACCCCGATCGCCGACGCTGACATCCCAGCCATGGAGGAGGTGATGGGGATCATTGCAGAGGCCCCGAAGCTGATCCGTGCCGGATTCTGGGCGATGGCTGGATGCGGGATGCGCCCGGGCGAGGCCCTGGCGGTGTCTGATGCTTCGATGAACTGGGATCGCGGCATCATCGCGGTGGACCATCAGGTGTCGGCGTACGGGTGCCAGGAGATTTCTGGATCTCGCCGCGGTGTAAAGCGTGGCACGAAGAACCGCGCCTCGGGCGAGGTGCGAAGGGCTCCTGTCCCTCACTCCATCCGCCAGGTCTTCGACGATCACGTCGACGCGTACGGAGTGTGGGGGGACAGGGGGTGGTTCTTCGAATCTCCGCGTCTGAATGACCGGCACCCGTCGTACGACTGGTTCCTGGCCCAGTTCAAGGAGGCCGCCACGAATGCAGGGACCCCGCAGTACACCCCCAAGAGCTTCAGGCACTTCTTCGTCTCCGAGGCGATCCACTCCGGTATCCCTCTCTTCGAGATTGCCGCGTGGGTGGGACACCGGACTACCCGCACGACGGAACTGATCTACGGACATCTGGTGCGAAGGTCGATGCACCAGGGCGCGCTGGTGATGCACAACCGCCTTGGGCTGGATTTCGCGTCTTCGCGGGGGAGTATCCCGTTGCTGATGCCGAAGTCGCCCGTCGATGACGCCAACGCCGACGTCTGGGGCGACGCCGTGTGAATGCATCTCGCGCTGCCGGTCATGAGCGCCCGGACTCGTCAGAGGTGTTGAGGATGTTCACGCCTCGGAACACTGCTGTCGGGCATCCGTGAGAGACGGCTGCAACCTGGCCGGGCTGAGCCTTCCCGCAGTTGAACGCTCCGCCGAGGACGTATGTCTGGGGTCCGCCGACTGCCGTCATCGAGCCCCAGAAATCAGGGGTCGTTCCCTGGTAAGCCACGTCCCGGATTTGGCCGGCGAGACGGCCGTCCCGGATCGCATATGCCCGTTGCTGAGTAAATTGGAAGTTGTACCGCTGCATGTCGATGGACCACGACCGGTCGCCGACCACGTAGATCCCACGCTCCACCCCGCCGATCAGGTCCTCCGTGGAGAGCCCGCCCGGATCCGGCTGCAGGGACACGTTCGCCATGCGCTGTACGGGGACGTGCTCCGGGGAGTCGGCGTACGCGCACCCGTTGGACCGCCCCAGACCCGTCAGCTTCGCGATCCGCCGGTCCGTCTGGTAGCCCACCAGCGTCCCGTCCTTGACCAGGTCCCAGGACTGCGCCTCGACGCCCTCGTCGTCGTAGCCGACCGTCGCGAGCCCGTGCTCGGCGGTGCGGTCACCGGTCACGTTCATCACCGGGGAGCCGTACGCCAGCTTCCCCAGCTGGTCGAACGTGGCGAACGACGTCCCCGCGTACGCCGCCTCGTAACCCAGGGCCCGGTCCAGCTCGGTCGCGTGGCCGATGGACTCATGGATGGTCAGCCACAGATTGGACGGGTCGACGACCAGGTCGTACGTCCCCGCCTCGACGCTCGGCGCCCGCATCTTCTCGGCCAGCAGCCCCGGGATGCGCTCCAGCTCGGCGTCCCAGTCCCAGCCGGTGCCCGTGAGGTACTCCCAGCCCCGTCCCACCGGCGGAGCGATCGTCCGCATCGAGTCGAACTCGCCGGTCGTCCCGTCCACGGCCACCGCGGTCAGCTGAGGATGCACCCGCACCCGCTGCTGGGTGGTGACCGTGCCGGCCGTGTCCGCGTAGAACTTGTTCTCGTGGACCGTCATCAGCGAGGCGTCCACGTGCGCGACCCCGTCGGCCGCCAGCAGCCGCGCGCTCCACTCGGCGAGCAGCCCGGCCTTCTCCGCGTCCGGCACCTCGAAGGGGTCGAGCTCGTACGCCGACACCCAGGTCCGCTCGCCGTGCACCGGTTCGTCCGCCAGCTCCACCCGCTCGTCGGAGCCCGCCGCCGCGATCACCTTCGCCGACAGCTTCGCCATGGCGACGGCCTGCGAGGCCACCTTCGCCGCCGCGTCCATCGTCAGGTCCACCCCGGACGCGAAACCCCACGCCCCGCCGTGCACCACCCGGACCGCGTACCCGGTGTCGGTGGTGTCCGACGTCCCGGACGGCCGGGCGTCCCGCAGCCGCCAGGAGGCGCCGCGCACCCGCTCGAACCGGAAATCCGCGTGAACGGCGCCGAGCGCACGGGCGCGGGCGAGCGCCGCGTCGGCGAGGGCACGGAGCGGCAGGGCCAGGAACGACTGATCTACCTCGTGGGCCACGCGGGCCTCCCCTTCTCCACCTCTGAAAATGTCTCCGCAGTGAATCATGGGGGGTCGCGGCGTCCCCGTGCCCGGGTTTTACGTTGCCGTGGTCCGGGCCGGACCATTCTGTAGGGATCCAACAGTCGAGGCACGGCGGCGCTGTCAGAGGACGATTCCTTGGTTGAGCAGTGGTACCGATAGGTTTTCGATGTACCAGACCGTCAAGGAAAGGGTGATCCGTTGAGCCGCTCGGTTCTCGTCACCGGAGGAAACCGGGGCATCGGCCTCGCCATCGCCCGCGCCTTCGCCGACAACGGCGACAAGGTCGCCATCACCTACCGCTCGGGGGAGCCGCCGCAGGCGCTCACCGAGGCGGGCGTCCTCGCGGTCCGGTGCGACATCACCGACACCGAGCAGGTGGAGCAGGCCTACAAGGAGATCGAGGAGAAGCACGGTCCCGTGGAGGTGCTGGTCGCCAACGCCGGTATCACCAAGGACCAGTTGCTGATGCGGATGTCCGAGGACGACTTCACGTCCGTGCTCGACACCAACCTCACCGGCACCTTCCGCGTCGTCAAGCGGGCCAACCGCGCGATGCTGCGCGCCAAGAAGGGCCGTGTCGTCCTGATCTCCTCCGTCGTCGGCCTTCTCGGTTCGGCGGGGCAGGCCAACTACGCGGCGTCCAAGGCGGGCCTGGTCGGCTTCGCCCGGTCGCTGGCCCGTGAGCTCGGCTCGCGGAACATCACGTTCAACGTCGTCGCACCCGGGTTTGTCGACACCGACATGACCCAGGCGCTCACCGATGAGCAGCGCAAGGACATCGTGTCCCAGGTGCCGCTCGGCCGCTACGCGCAGCCCGCTGAGATCGCCGCCGCGGTGCGCTTCCTCGCGTCCGACGACGCGTCGTACATCACTGGAGCCGTCATCCCCGTTGACGGCGGATTGGGCATGGGTCACTGATCACCATGAGCGGAATTCTCGACGGCAAGCGCATCCTCATCACAGGTGTGCTGATGGAGTCGTCCATCGCCTTCCACACCGCCAAGGTGGCCCAGGAGCAGGGCGCCGAGGTCATCCTGACGGCCTTTCCCCGGCCGACACTGACCGAGCGCATCGCCAAGAAGCTTCCGAAGCCCGCCAAGGTCATCGAGCTCGACGTGACCAGCGACGAGCACCTGGACCGGCTCGCCGGCCTGGTCAAGGAGGAGCTCGGCTCGCTGGACGGCGTCGTGCACTCCATCGGCTTCGCGCCGCAGGACGCGCTCGGCGGCAACTTCCTGAACACCCCCTTCGAGTCGGTGGCCACCGCGATGCACGTCTCGGCGTTCTCGCTGAAGTCGCTCGCCATGGCCTGCAAGCCCCTGATGGCCGAGGGCGGCTCCATCGTCGGACTCACCTTCGACGCGCAGTTCGCCTGGCCCCAGTACGACTGGATGGGCCCGGCCAAGGCCGCGCTGGAGGCCACGTCCCGCTACCTCGCCCGTGACCTGGGCAAGGACAGGATCCGCTGCAACCTGATCTCGGCCGGACCGATCGGCTCCATGGCCGCCAAGTCCATCCCGGGCTTCGGCGAGCTCGCGGACGTCTGGAACCACCGGTCCCCGCTGGAGTGGAACATGGCCGACCCGGAGCCGGCCGGCCGCGGTGTCGTCGCACTGCTCTCGGACTTCTTCCCGAAGACGACGGGCGAGATCATCCACGTCGACGGCGGCGTGCACATGATGGGCGCCTGACCGCTCACGGTTCACCGACGGCCGCGTACCCCCTCACCGGGGTGCGCGGCCGTCGCGCGTGTCCCGCCGGCTCTGTCCGCGCTCAAGTCGAAAAGATGGCCGTTCCACCGCAGAATGTGGAGGAACCGGACTTTTGGTCAGGCTGTGGGGAGGAGATCGCTGTGCGCTCCACACGTCGCCGAACCTGGGCCCTGCTCGCAGCGGCGGCCGTCGTCGCGGGGCTCCTGGCCCCGGTGGCCGTGAGTGCGGCCAACCGGGCGGGGAGCGGAGCGGCAGCGCCCCTCGCACCGGAACCGGAGCCCTCGGGTGCGGAATGCCGCACGTCGGTCGAGGGCTCCCGGGTCGTCGCCTACTGCCACAACCCGTACCCCACGACCGATCTCGTCCAGCTCCACACCGAGTGCGCGCGGTGGTGGGACGTCGATGCCGACGGCAGCGCGGTCGCGGTGCAGCCGGGCCGGACGGTCAAGCTCGAGGACCGCTGCTGGAAAGAGGTCGGCTCGGCCTGGGTCAGCCACTCGGTGTCTTGAGGATCCCGCTCAGACCCGCTCCCGCAGGCAGTCCATCGCGTGGGCGGCGGCCTCGGCGGCCGCCGTCTCCGCGTCGCCGGCCCGGATCGCCTCCACGAGCCGCGCATGGTCCATGAGCTTCTCCGGCCCCAGTTCCGGGCCCACGTCGTCGCGGAGGTAGTCGCGGAGCAGGTCGTTCAGGTCGGCGTACAGCTCGGTCAGTACGTCGTTGTGCGAGGCGGCGACCACGGCGAGGTGCAGGGTCGCGTCGGCCGCCACGAACGCCTCCGCGTCCCCGGACGCCCAGGTCTCCTCGCGCCGCGCCATCAGCGTGTCCAGCTGCCGCAGGTCCCGGTCCGTGCGCCGTAGGGCGGCGAGCCGGGCGGCCGAGGACTCCAGCGTGGAGCGCAGCTCGGCGACATGTCGGGGGTCGGCGTCCGCGAACCGGCGTTGCATCACCCCGGCGAGCTCGCTGGTCGCCACCACGTACGTGCCGGAGCCCTGGCGGATGTCCAGCAGTCCGTTGTGCGCCAGGGCGCGCACCGCCTCGCGCACCGTGTTGCGGGCGACCCCGAGCTGCTCGACAAGCTCGGGCTCGGTGGGGATCCGTGAGCCGACGGGCCACTCGCCCGCGGTGATCTGGTTCCTCAGCTGGGCGATCACCTGATCGGCGAGAGCCGAACGCCGCGTGGACGTCAGAGCCATGGTGCTCCTTGCTCGTGTTCCGGAAGGGGTGGTCCGGGAGGTGCGGGCCCGTCGGACGTCTCTCCGATTGTCTCAGGGGGAGAACGGGAGTGGACAGTCAATCATCCCATGATTCTATGATGGGTCTCATGCGCCACGACGAGACCCCGACCCTGAGCCCTCCCGCAGCCCCCAGCACCCCCGCGCCCGGAACGCCCGCGCCCGGACCTTCCCCCTGGGTGCTGCGGATCGTCACCATCGGCCTGGTCCTCGCCGCGCTCAACCTCCGCCCCGCCATCACCAGTCTCGGCCCCCTCCTCGAAGAGGTCCGGGACGGACTGCACATGAGCGGCAGCGTCGCCGGTGTCCTCACCTCCGTGCCGCCGCTCTGCTTCGCGCTGTTCGGCTTCATGGCGCCACGACTGGCCCGCCGGTTCGGTCCCAGTGCCGTGGTCTGCGCCGGCATGGTCGCCATCACCGCCGGACTGCTGCTGCGCCCCTTCTTGGGCGGTACAGCCGGGTTCCTCGCCGCCAGCGCGCTCGCCCTGATGGGGATCGCGGTCAGTAACGTCCTGATGCCTGTCATCGTCAAGCGCTGGTTCCCCGACCGGGTCGGCACCGTGACCGGCCTCTACTCGATGGCCCTGGCACTCGGCACCGCCCTCGCGGCCGCCCTCACCGTGCCCCTGACGGACGCGCTGGGCGGCAGCTGGAGGACCGGGCTGGTGGTCTGGGCGGCCCTGGCCGCGGTCGCGATCCTGCCCTGGGTCCCGTTCCTGAAGGACCGCGGTGACGCGTCCGGGCAGGCCGCCGGAGCCCCGGCTCCCCCCGCGCTCCGGATCACCCGGAGCCGTACGTCCTGGGCGCTCGCCTGCTTCTTCGGCCTCCAGGCCACGGCCGCGTACATCACGATGGGCTGGATGCCGCAGATCTTCCGTGACGCGGGGCTGTCGGCGGGCACCGCGGGTGTGCTGCTCGCCGTGACCATGGCCATGGGCGTACCCCTCGCCTTCGTCATCCCCCGGGTCGCCTCGCGGCTGCGGACACAGGGCCCCATCGTCCTCGTCCTCAGCGGCTGCGGCCTTCTCGGCTACGCGGGCCTCTATTTCGCCCCGGCCGGCGGCGCCTGGCTCTGGGCGCTGCTGCTGGGCGTCGCCAACTGCGCCTTCCCGCTCGCACTCACCATGATCGGGATGCGTTCGCGGAGCGGCGCCGGGGTGGTCAGGCTCTCCGCCTTCGCGCAGTCCACCGGCTATCTGCTCTCGATCCCCGGCCCGCTGCTGGTCGGGGTGCTCTACCAGCACAGCGGCGGCTGGGGCCTGCCGCTCGTCCTCATGGCGGGGCTCCTCGTGCCCCAGACGGTCGCGGGAATGCTCGCGGGGCGGGACCGGACGATCGAGGACGAGTGCTGAGATGCGAGACTGTGCCCATGCCAGTGCTCGATCCGAATCCCCAGAACGGCCAGAAGAAGCTTCTCCTCGTCTTCGGGACGATGCTTCTCATCTCCGTAGTCATCGGTGTGATCGCCACGATCGCCTCCCCCTGACCCCCGGGGGTGGGGCCAGCCCCCCTGTCCCCTAGGGGGCCAGGTTCAGGGTCGAGTGGGTGGGTCACCGGATGGGACCGCCGCCGGCCGGCCCGTAGGTTCTGGGTGACACAGCCGAGGACCCACGGAGGCGGACATGGCGGCCCGTACGCACACCCGGACTCACCGCCCGGCCACGGACGCCGTCGAGGTCCGGCTGCCCTGGTGGGCCGTCGCGCTGCCCGCCCTCGCCTTCGCCGCGCTCCTTCTGCTGATCGTGGAACCCGGCCAGGCACACGCGGCGACCGGCGACCCCGCGATCGGTCGGCTGCTCGGACACATCCTGGGGCTGCTGCCCGCCTGACCGGCGCCGCGCGCACCCCGGGCGCCCGTCGTTCACCCCCAGCGGGCGAGCACGTCAACACCCTGCGCCCGGAGGCGCAATTCGTGCGAAGCTGAGTTGTATGAGCGCCGATACACCTCGCAGGATCGTCCTTCTCAGGCATGCAAAGGCGGAATGGTCGCAGCAGTCCGACCATGAGCGGCCACTGGCGGAACGGGGCAGGAAGGACGCCCCCGTCGCCGGCCGCAAGCTGGCCGATTCGGGAACCGTCTTCGACCTGGCTCTGTGCTCCACCGCCACCAGGACCCGCGAGACCTGGAAGCTCGCGGTCCACGAGTTCGCGCACCGCCCCAGGACCGTGTACGAGGAGAGGCTGTACGAGGCCTCCCTCGGCGAATTGATCGCCCTGTTCGACGAGACCCCCGACGACGTGCAGAATCTGCTGGTCATCGGCCACAATCCCGGCATGCACGGTGCCGCGGACGCGCTCTCCGGCAGCGCCGAGGGCGACGCCCTCGCCCGCATGACCAGGGACGGCTTCCCGACCGCCGCCTATGCCGTGGTCGAGTTCTCCGGCTCCTGGAAGGGCCTGGAACACGGTACGGGCAAGCTCGTCGAATACTGGACGCCGAACGACTGAGCGCGGCGTGCGAGAGGGGCGCCGGCCCCCCGCGGGGCGG
>NZ_JBHWZS010000277.1:0-11359 GCF_042728155.1 Streptomyces sp. NPDC060209 | reverse complement strand
GAGGAGGAGGAACCCCATGTTGCTGCTATTTGCTCTCATTAGTTGAGGGCTTGGAAGTCGAGCCATCCGCTGGTTCCTACGGCGACACCGGTGCCGGAGAGGTTGGGGTAGACGTAGAGCTTGCCGTCTTCACCGGTGGCGAAGATGTCTGCCTTGTTGTCGGAGCCGGCGTCGGGGAAGGCGGTGAGCAGTGGGCGGTAGGTGCGTGTCCAGCCGGATCCGATGACGGTGGAGGTGGTGCCGCTGCCGAGGCCTTCGCCGGCCGGGCCGGTGCCTTCGTAGAGCCGGAGGTCTCCGGTTGTTTTGTGCCGGGCCAGGAGATCGACGTGTCCGTTTCCGGTGCGGTCGCCCGGGGCTAGGAGGTCGTAGTTGGACCAGGAGCCGTTGCCGACGAGGACGGGAGCGCGGGTTGCGTCGAGGTAGAAGGACTTGGACCCGTAGTAGAGCCAGAGCAGGTTGCCTTCTTTGACCAGGATGTCGGGGTAGCCGGCGATGTCGATGGTGCCGTCGTTGTCGGTGTCGAGCGGGCCGTCGACGTCGCCGATGGCGAGGACTTGTTCGGCGTTGGCCCAGTGGTTGTTGACGTCGTCGTAGACGTCGAGTTCCTGGCGTTCGTAGAGGCAGGAGCGGGAGTAGCCGTCGGCTTGCTCGTCGCGCTCGGTGCAGGCCCAGCCGGCGCCGTTGTTCGGGTAGAGCTGGAGGGTGTTGCCGCCGTCTCCGGGGATGGCGGCAACGAGGTCTTCGAATCCGTCGCCGGTCCAGTCTCCGCGGTGGGTGATGCTGGCCTGGTCGAAGTCGCTGTTGCTGGTGGTGGTGCCGGTTCCGACGTATCCGTTGCCCTGGCCTGGGTAGAGCCAGAGCTGGCCGTCGGTGCGGACGCCGTAGATGTCGGCGTTGTTGTCACCGTTGAGGTCGCCGGCCTTGTCCGGGATGGCCAGGCCGTTGGCGTAGAAGAGGTAGGAGGCCCGGTCGGACCGGTTCTGGGCGGCGTCGAGGCTGCGTACGTTCAGGCGCTGTGATCCTGCCGCGGGTGGTGTCAGGGTGAGCTTGGCGTCGACTTTTCCGTCGCCGTCGAGGTCTGTGCTGGGCAGGGCGGTGCGGACGGTGGGGTCCCAGTCGGTCCAGTACTCGTAGGACTTGACGTCGCTGACGCCGCCGTTACCCAGGATGAACGCTCCGGCTGTGCGGGCCTGGCCGGTGGTGGCGGGCCAGCCGTCGGTGCCGTCGGGAAACTCCTGGGAGCTGATGGTGGGCGGGGTGCTTGGCCGGGTGGGGTCGAAGTCGAACCGGCACGTACCCGTAGGGGTCCAGGCGGAACCGGTGCTTGCGTCGAGGGTTTGGACCTTCCAGCCGAAGTTCCCCTTGGCCGCTGTCAGGTATTTCTGCAGGGTGGCTTTGGGGATCTTGGCCTTGGCGACGGTGCCGGAGGTGGCGGAGACGATCTGGTTGAAGATCTCACTGCCACTGGAGAGGTCGTTGGTGCCCCAGAGCCGGAACTGCGCGCGGACAGTGCCACCGTCGGGGTCTGAGACCTTGGCGGTCAGAGTGACGTCGGTGTTCCCGATAGTGGTGTACGGCGCGACGGTGTCACACCCGCCCGAACTGGGAATGGTGTCGAGGCTGCTCGGTACGTTGGGAATGGTGTTGTACTCGGTGGACAGAACGGCGGATTTGGCGTCGAACTTCTTCCACGAGTACTCGTCGTTTTCGTTGGTGGCGCGTATACCTAGAGTTAGGTTTGGCCATTTTGAACTGGCGGCGGTTTTGGCTCCGGACGTGACGTCGAAAGCGAGTGCTCCGGCAGGACAGTTCGACCCCCACCCCTTGGAGTCGTCGACGGTTGAGAGTCTTTGCTTCCAGAATGCATCCGTGTTGGTGTTGTTCCAGTTGCTGGACGCTGAAATCGAACCGGTCAGCCAAGTTTCCACCTTCCGGGAATCACATGACCACGACCATGTGTTCTTGATCCGGAACGTCGAACTAGTGATCTGCTTTTTGGTGTTCCAGAGGTTATTGGTGTCCATGCGGAAAATTGAGCGACCCAGTCCGTTGGTCACATTCTCGAAGCCCGCCCGGGCGACGGAGGTGGTCTTCCCGTCACCGTCCCAGCCGGCCCCGTTGTAGTAGCCGGAACCCGGCGTCGCCTTGTAGGCGATGGTCCACGCTTCGCGGGCGCCGCTGACTGCGGGGTCGATGTACACGGGGTAGGTCGTGTCCTCACCCGTGAGCAGAGACTGGTCCGGGGTGAGCAGCACCTGATCTGTGGATACGTCGATGGGCACGACGGATTCCTGCGCACCGTGGCCGGGTTCGAACTCGCCTCCGGGTGGGGATCCTTCCTCCGACGCGGAGGCGGCGCGAGCGGCTTCCGCGCGGCCGGGAGCGCTGGTGCTGTCCCACATGCGAGGCGCTGGAGCGACGAAGACCTGTTGGCCGGCCGGATCAGTGGCAGAGAGGTTGCCGTGTTCATCGGCAGCGACGACCAGGCCGTCGGTGGCCAGTTTGAAGGCGATGCTCTTCAGCTCGGGCTGGGCGGCTGCCTGTTCGGACTTGACAACCAGAAGCTGGCTGAAGCCATTGTTGTCGGCTCGCAGTTTCAGGTCTACCCCGGAAAGGACCTCGGGGTAGGTGACTGTGTCATCCGCAACCACGGGCTTCGGCAGGGGGGCCGGCCACTCCAGGGACATGGCGCGGCCGTCGCGGACAACTGCGGCGACGGGGCCTGTTCCACCGTTGGAGAAGGAAACGGCGACGGCGGTTGCCTCTGTGCTGAGCCTTCCGTCTGAGGAAGCCTTCAGAGTGGTGTCGATGTCCACCAGCTTGTTGTTCTGGCGCGTCCACTGGGCTGTCGCGTAGGACTCCTGGGTGAAGCTTCCCGAGGGATTTGCGTACACCCGGGATGTCTCGCTCCGCTGGGAGAGCACCTCGACAGGCTGACCGGACTCCTGCGCCTCGGAGGATGCTTCGTCCTCCGCGCTCAACTGCGTTGCGGGAGCGCCCTTAAGGGGTGGCGTTTCATTTGGTACTGCGGTCGCTGATAGGACGATTCCCGGAGCTCCGAGGGTGCAGATGGTTGCGAGAGTTACTACGGAAACTAGTCTCCGCGATGCCCCTCTTCGTTTCTTATGTCTTGGATGTCCCATGGTGTGAATTCCCCTCCCTGATCCAGTCGAGACGCACCTTAGAACGTGAGGGAACCGTGATGAGTGGAGTTGCGGAATAGCCCTGATTGGATTGGCGTAAAAATCCGTAGAATATTCCTACCAAATGGGTGTATAGGGAATTTTTCTTCTCTCTCTCGGATTGGTGTATTGGCTTGAAGGTGCTTCCTGTCGAGGTCTGTCTGTGTCAGAACTGTGAGGGCCCTGCTAACTTCCGTGACCAACTGTGATCTTTGGCCGACGGGTGGGGAGCTCTGCAGATGTCTTGGGGTGGGGGCGTCAATGCTGGACGCGTGGGCAGACGGGCGCGGCTGATAGCCGTTGCCTTGACTGCGTTTCTCTTTGTAGGGCTACTCAGCGGCCCGGTGGCGGCAGCCGCGGAGCTCAACCTGCTGAAACTGGCAAAACCGGACCCGGTGCCGACCGGGAAGGTCAAGAAGCAGAGCGCGGCGAAGCCCGACGAGGCTGGCCGTCACCCATGGAAAAAGCCGAAGGTCACATGGCCGGAACCAGGCACAGCGACCCCCGCCCTCCCTGAGACCGGCGCCGCGGTGAAGGCCGGCAAGCTGCCCATCCAACTGCAACACTTCCCGGGCAAGACGGCCAAGGCCTCGAAGGCGCAAGGCCCGAGGAAGGTTCAGGTACAGGTCCTGGATCGGGCAACGACCCAGTCTCTGGGCATCGAGGGTGTGGTGCTGGCCCTCCGGCCTACTACCGGGGCCAAGGGCACCTTGGACGTCAAGGTCGACTACTCCGGATTCCGGAACGCCTACGGCGGCGACTGGGCCTCCCGCCTGACCCTACGCACCGTCCCCACCTGCACGCTTACCAGCCCAGGCAAGAAGGGCTGCACCAGTGGTGACGCACTGCCGACCAGGAACGATATCGGCACCGGCTCTCTCACAGCAGCGGTCGCGCTGCCCGCTGCGGCAACCGAGTCCGAGACTCCTGCCGGTGCTGATCCTGTCGCATCATCGAAGGGTGCGGCCCGTGTTGTCGCGGCCAACACTGTGCTCCTGGCCGCGACAGCACAGGACGCCGGACCATCCGGCAACTTCGCAGCGACTCCCCTTTCCCCGTCCTCTTCATGGGCGGCAGGCGGTTCGAACGGGTCCTTCTCCTGGACCTACCCGATCGGGACCCCGGACGTCGCGGGCAGCCTCACCCCCGACCTGAATCTCAGCTACTCCTCCCAGTCCATCGACGGCCGTACCGCAGCGACAAACAACCAGGCCAACAGCATCGGTGACGGCTGGTCGATGGAGCCGGGCTACATCGAACGCCAGTACATCTCCTGCACCGAAGACACGAAGGACAGCAATACGACCGCCCAGGTCGGTGACCTGTGCTGGAAGAAGGACAACGCCGTCATCAACCTCGGCGGCCAGGCCAACACCCTGGTCAAGGACACCGCTACCGGTGCATGGCACCTCGAAAGCGACGACGGCACCAAGATCGTCAAACTCACCAACACGGCCCTGGCCAACGGCGACAACAACGGCGAGTACTGGCGGGTGACCACCCCGGACGGCACCCGCTACTACTTCGGCTACAACCATCCTCAGGGCTGGAGCACCGGCAAGGACGAGACCAACTCCACCTGGACCGTGCCCGTCTACGGCAACCAGGCCGGCGAGGAATGCCACGCCACCGAATTCAAGGACTCCTGGTGCCAACAGGCATGGCGCTGGAACCTTGACGCTGTCATCGACCCGCACGGCGACGCCATGACTTATTACTGGGACAAAGAGACCAACTACTACGGCCGTAACGTCAACCCGTCGACCGGCGCCTCCACCGCCACTCCTTACACCAGCGGCGGGTCACTCAAGCGCATCGAGTACGGCCTGCCCTCCAACAACTTCTACGCCCAGCCCGCAGCCAAGGTCGACTTCACCAGCAGGCCCCGCTGCCTGACCGACTGCGGAACCTTCGACAAGGACCACGCCAAAAACTGGCCCGACGTCCCCTTCGACCGCTACTGCGCCTCCGGCACAGAATGCAAGGACCGTTACTCGCCGTCCTTCTGGAGCAGCAAGCGCCTGACGAAGATCGACACCTCGGTCCTCGTCGGAACCGCGCACAAGCCGGTCGACACCTGGGTATTCGACCACCAGTTTCCCCCGACAGGCGACGGCAGTGCCCCTGCCCTGTGGCTGGCCTCGATCACACGCACCGGCCATGGCGGAACCGGAGACGTCACCCTTCCCGCAGTGACGTTCAAGGGACTGAGCCTGCCCAACCGAGTCGAAGGCGCTACCACCGGTGGCAAGCCGGACCCGGTACCCCCGATGTGGCGTTACCGGGTCTACGGCATCAACACTGAGACCGGCGGAACCATCGGCGTCACTTACTCTGCGACTGATTGCAAGGCCGGCGACGTGCCCACACCGACGTCCAACACCCGGCGCTGCTACCCGGTCAAGTGGTCCCCGCCCGACGCCCCGGCAGCTGAGTACGAACCATATCTGGACTGGTTCCACTCCTACGTCGTTACCCAGGTACTGGAAACCGACAACACTGGCGGAGCGCCTGCCAAGCAGAGCGACTACACGTACTTGGACGGCATGGGCTGGGCCAAGTCCAAGGACGATGAGTTCACCGACGCCAAGCACCTCACCTATGGAGACCGCAAAGGATTCGGCCGTGTCCAGGTGCGAACAGGGGCCGCACCGGACCAACGGACGCTTGAGGAGTACCGCTACTTCCGCGGAATCGACGGAGCCGCAGTCAAGGACCACGAAGGCATTGCCGTTACCGACCGGGAAGCCTTCGCCGGCATGATCCGCGGAGTGGCCGTGTACAACGGCGACGGCGGAAAACTAGAGACCACCACCAGCTACGAACCGTGGCGCTCGGCCGCCACCGCCACCGAGACTCGCACTGAGGGACTGCCTACCCGCTACACCTACGCCACTGGCAGCAAAAGCGAGCAGACCCGCACCGCTGTCGGCTCCGGCTGGCGTACCACCCGTACCGAGCGGACCCACGACGATTTCGGGCAAGTTCTGACCGAATCAGTCCTCGGCGACACCGCGAAGACCGGTGACGAGGAATGCACCACCACCACGTACGCGCGAAACACAGCCAGCAACATCCTCAACCTGGTTTCCGAAACCAAGACCGTCGCCAAGCCTTGCGGCACCACACCCACCCTCCCGACCGACCTCATCTCGACCGCGCGGCACTTCTACGACGGGGCCACAAGCCTCGCCACCGCCCCGGTCAAGGGTGACGAAACACGCCTCGACGAACAGGACACCAAGGGCACCGGCTATCTCACCACCGCCACACGTACCTACGACGCCCACGGTCGGGTGAAGACCTCCACCGATGCGGGTCAGAACACCACAACCACCGCCTACACCCCGGCCACCCTCCAGGCGCCCACCACGACCACGGTGACCAACGCACTCGAACACGCATCCACGTCCACACACGACCCGGTCCGCAGCGTCGTCACGGCCACCGTCGACGCCAACGGCAAGCGCACCGACGCCGTCCATGACGGCCTCGGACGCCTTGTGAAGGTATGGCAGCCCGGCTGGCCCAAAGCCGACCACGCAGACAAGCCGTCCGTCGAATACAGCTACACGATCTCGCGTACCGCCGCCAACGCCGTCGAAACCAGGACGCTGAAGCAGAACGGCGACTACCGCACCACCTACGCCCTCTACGACGGGCTGCTCCGCGAGCGCCAGACCCAAGCACCGGCCACCGGCACCCAGAACCGGATCATGACCGAGACCCATTACGACACCCGCGGATGGGCATGGCAGACCTACTCCGCCTACTACGCCAACGGCGCACCGTCGGCGAAGCTGGAATCCGCCGCCGTCAACACCGTCCCCGCCACTACGCAGAACCTCTATGACGGCACAGGGCGTGTCACCGACGCCCTCTCTCTTACCTTCGGCGACGAACAGTGGCGCACCAAAACGGCCTACGAGGGTGACCGCACCACTGTCATCCCGCCCAAGGGCGGCACCGCGACTACCACAGTCACCGACGCCCTCGGCCGCACCACCGAGCTGCTCGAGTACACCGACACCGCGCGCACGACATCGCAGAAGACCGTCTACACATACGGCAAGTACGAACAACCGACCAAGGTCACCGATCCCAGCGGCAATACATGGATCTACACCTTCGACTACCGCAGCCAGAAGACCGAGGTCGACGACCCCGACCAGGGCACCGTCACCACCACCTACGATGACCTCGGGCGCGCTGTCACCGAAACCGACGACCGCAACGTCACCCTGACGACGGTCTACGACGCACTCGGCCGCAAGACAGCCACCAAGCAGGGCGAGACGGTCCTCGCGAAGTGGACGTACGACACCCTCGCCAAGGGCCTACCGACCAGCAACACCCGCTACGTGGACGGCGCCGCCTACACCACGGGAGCCGACGCGTTCAACGAGCGCTACCAGCCCACCTCAACTACCAGCACCGTCCCCGCGCAGGCCGGCGGCTTGGCGGGAACGTATACCTGGACCTACAAGTACAACGACGAGACCGGAGCTCTGCTCTGGACCCACAACCCGGCCTTGGGCAACATCCCCGCCGAGTACGTGACCACGAACTACAACAGCGACGACCAGCCCTACCGAACCAGCGGCGAACGAGACGCATTGGTCTCCAACACTCGGTACGACGTCTTCTCCCGGCCGGAACGCCTCGAATTCAGCGCCAACCTCGGACAGAAGGCCTATAAGACACAGGTCTACGACGAGCACACCGGCCAAGTGATCCAGCAAACTACCGATCGCGACCTCGCTCCACAGCGCGTAGACGACACCACCTACAACTATGACCCGGCCGGCAACGTCACTGGCGTAAAGACTGCCAGCGGCCAGGATGCGCAGAAGTCGGTCGACAACCAGTGCTTCAGCAACGATCCCCTGGGGCGCCTTACCGAAGCCTGGACTGCCAAGACCGACTGCACAGCCACTCCTTCCACATCCGCGGTCGGCGGCCCGGACGCCTACTGGGACACCTACGAATACGACAAGGTCGGCAACCGCACCACCAAGACCGAACACGCGACCACCGCCGGCACCACGGACGCCGTCACCACCTATACGCACCCGGCCCCCGGTGTCAGCCTGCCCCATGGAGTTCAGCAAGCCACCGTTGCCGGAGGATCCGACAACGGCCGTATCAGCACCTTCAAGTACGACAACGTGGGTAACACCACCAAGCGCACTATCGGTACCACCGTCCAGGACCTGACCTGGGACGCCGAAGGCCATCTCGCCACCCTCACCGAGGCCGGCAAGAAGACCAGCTACACCTACGACGCCGACGGCAACCGCATCATCGCCAAGAACGCAGACGGTTCAAGCATCCTCACACTTCCCAACGGCGACGAAGTCACCCTTGCCGCCAACGGCACCAAAACCGGAACCCGTTACTACACCCACAACGGCGAAACCGTCGCCGTTCGCACCGGTGGAACGATCTCCTACCTCATCGGCGACCACCAGGGCACTGCGATGACCGCCATCGCAGCCGGCACCCTCACTCTCACCCGCCGCAAGCAACTCCCCTTCGGAGAGCTCAGATCCGAACAATCCACTGCCTTCGGCAATCACGGATTCGTCGGCGGAACCAACGACGCCACCGGCCTCACCCACCTCGGCGCCCGCGAATACGATCCCACCCTCGGCCGATTCCTGAGTGTTGACCCCATCATCGACATCAAACAACCCGCCCAGATGAACGCCTACAGCTACGCCCACAACAATCCCCTTACCCTGTCCGACCCCGACGGCCTATGCCCCGCAGACCTCTGCGGCAACGGCTACCCAATCGGCGGCACCGGCACGAGCAAGAACAATCCCACCCGGTACGTAAAAAACGCATCCACAGGAAACCGGTTTGCGCTCGGCCCGTACATCAGCCGGAGCGGAAAGTCCGTTGTCGCCTTCCCGGGTAAGAAGAGCAGTCAGCAAGCCGCTGCACAGCGCAGAGCCCAGAACGCCATTGATGCAGCAAAGAAGGCTGAAGCTGAGAGCAAGAAGCGGATCAAGAGTGACGGCATCTTGGGGAGTATCAACAAGTTCATCCACGACAATCGCAGCACCATAGAACTTACGGGTGATGTGGGCCAGGCAGTCAATTGGGGGTCAACGGGGCTAGCGGGCCTCTGCCTTGCGGTCACAATGGGGAGCTGCGCTGCTGGGCCAGCTGAGGTTCTGGCGATAATTGGTAAGGTTGGCGCTGTTGTAAGTGCCGGCGCTGCCACACTGATAGCTATTGACTCGTGTGCAAACGACGAGAGGAGTGCTTGCATACATGACAGCTGGGGTGCAGGAACGGCGCTAGCCGAGATTGCGATCCCTTATGTGCCCACAGGGGCCTTCAAGCTAACCGAGAGGATCCAAGAAGCCTACACATCCGGCAACAATAGCGGGATTGTCGGACGACTCACTCGCTGGATGTTTGACGAATGATGGCTGAGTAGCATGTTAGGGGCCCACCTTGGACTGGGGTGGGCCCCTGTGCGCACCTACCTTCACACTCACCAAAGAGAGGGGATGTTTTGTCCGGTCGCGAAGCGCGTAAATTGAGGCGGAGGGGTAAGTTGGTCATCTCATTTTCCGCCCAATCCTTGCTTGTCGTCGCTGGAGCTTATGCCCAGTTGGTGACATCTTCCGCCGAGCCGTCCGCTCGCGTCGCGGTACTGGCACCGCTGCCGTTCTCTTTGTATTTCATATGGAGGATTTTTCAAAATCCATTCATAATTCTTGGAGAACGCGGAGTGAGTATTAATAATGCTTACTCTGAATTCTTCATCCCTTATCAAGAGATCGAGGGTTGCGGTGCCGGTCCAGGTCTAGTCATCAATACGAAGCGGAGCGGAAAGATCTTTTCAGCTGCGTTCGACTCCTCCCTCTTCGGTAAGTCCGTGAGGCGTGAAATCGAAAAGGAAATAGCAGTCAGGATTAAGGCGCCCAAGCATGACTCGAGCGTTAAATTCGAGAAGGGGTACACAATGGGGGCCCCTGAAGTTATTGGCCCGATGCTCTCCTTCGTCTTGTTTGTCGTGGCTATATCGCTATAGCGAGCCCTGTTGTCAACGGCTAACACAATGAGGCTTTTCCAGCCTCAGGTTGAGGCGAGTTGAAGGACGAGGACGGCCTTCCCGATCCTGGTGATGCGGTTAGACGTCGTCTTGATTGGCTGAGACGAGACGGGAGTGGGTCGCGGGCCTTTCGCCCCATTTCCGGTGCTCTGGCGGTGCCAGGCCGTGGTGGGCAGGCGGCCGGCGACGGTATCCGCGCGGACGGAAGTGCGGCCGTAGTTGATCTTCGCCCGGGTTGAGCAGGCGACGGCCAGGACATGGCCGACGCCGCGTGCCTCGAGCGCGGCGCGGAGTTGGGGGTCTTGGCCGTAGGCTTCGTCGCCGGTCACCCAGGAGGCGGTAATTCCGGCGTCGAGCGCGGCTGTGATCATCTCCTCGGCCAGACGGGGCTTGGTGGCGAACTGCACCGTCTCGGGTATCCCGGCTGCGTTACGGCGTTCGGGATCAGCGGAATAGGAGCGTTCCGGGAGGTAGAGCCGTCGGTCGATCAGGGCTCGTCCCCGGCTGGTGGCCAGGGCGAGGAACACGCCGACCTGGGCGTTCTCGATACGGCCGGCGGTGCCGGTGTACTGCCGCTGCACCCCTGCCGACAACTGGCCCTTTTTCAGGAAGCCGGTCTCGTCGACGACGAGAACGCTGCCGTCGGTGCCGAGGTGTTCGGCGGCGTAGGCGCGCAGGTCGTCGCGGACGGCGTCGGCGTCCGAGCGGGCGTGGCGCAGCAGGCGTTGCATCGGTCCGGGCCGACTATGCCCCGCCTGTTCTGCTAGCTGCCAGCAGTTCTTCCGCTCGACGCTCGATAGCAGCCCGAGCAGGTAAGCGCGGGCCGTAGTTCGGGGCTCAACTCGCCCGAACCGGCCTGCGATCCGGGCCATGACCTGGTCGAGCATCGTCCGCCAGCGGGCAGAGTCTACGTTATGGCCCGCGGCTATCGCACGATCTTCAGGAGTCCACACAACCCTTGATCATCTCGCGGCGGCCGCCTGCGTCTGGCGCTGCGGTACTGGCCGTCGTCGCCCCGGGCCATCGCGAGACTGCACACCGGAGTACTAATCCGCTTGCAGTACGAAGAACAGAAAGCACAGGAAGCGCGGCTCGGCCGCGATGG
>NZ_JBHWZS010000276.1:0-11413 GCF_042728155.1 Streptomyces sp. NPDC060209 | reverse complement strand
CCTCACGACTGCGCTCAGGCCAGCGGGCCGGTCACCGTCTCCACTGCGCCGACCAGCTTCCCCTCCCGCACGAACGCCTCGGCGGCGGCCAGGTCCGGGGCGAGGAAGCGGTCGGGACCCGGCCCCTGGACGCCGGCGGCCCGCAGCGCCGCGATGACGGCCTGCGAGGCGGGCGCGGGGCTCAGCCCCTCGGCGACGCGCAGCTCGACGGCGCGCGTGGCGGCATACAGCTCCACGGCCACGATCCGCGCGAGGCCGGTGACGGCGGTACGGAGCTTCCGCGCGGCCGACCACCCCATGGACACGTGGTCCTCCTGCATCGCGGAGGACGGGATCGAGTCGACGGACGCCGGGACCGCGAGCCGCTTCAGCTCGCTGACCAGGGCGGCCTGCGTGTACTGGGCGATCATCAGCCCGGAGTCGACCCCGGCGTCGTCGGCGAGGAACGGCGGCAGCCCGTGCGAGCGGTTCTTGTCCAGCAGGCGGTCCGTGCGGCGCTCGGTGATCGACCCGAGGTCGGCGGCGACGATCGCCAGGAAGTCGAGGACGTACGCCACGGGGGCGCCGTGGAAGTTCCCGTTGGACTCCACCCTGCCGTCGGGCAGCACGACCGGGTTGTCGACGGCCGAGGCCAGCTCCCGGTCGGCGACGAGCGCCCCGTGCGCGAGGGTGTCGCGCCCGGCGCCGTTGACCTGGGGTGCGCAGCGCACGGAGTAGGCGTCCTGGACCCGGGGGGCGGCGTCCTGATGGTGGCCGGTGAGGCCGGACCCGGCGAGCACACGCAGCATGTTGTCGGCGGAGACACCCTGACCGGGGTGCGGGCGGATGGCATGCAGCTCCGGGGCGAGGACCCGGTCCGAGCCGAGGAGTGCCTCCAGGGAGAGCGCGGCGGTGATGTCCGCGCCGGTGTAGAGGTTCTTCAGGTCCGCGAGGGCCAGCACGAGCATGCCCAGCATTCCGTCGGTGCCGTTGAGGAGGGCGAGGCCCTCCTTCTCGCGCAGCTCGACGGGGGTGATGCCGTGCGCCGCGAGGAGTTCGCCGGCCGGCCGCACGGTGCCGTCGGGGCCCTCGGCCTCGCCCTCACCCATCAGGGTCAGGGCGCAGTGCGAGAGCGGCGCGAGGTCGCCGGAGCAGCCGAGCGAGCCGTATTCGTGGACGACGGGGGTGATGCCCGCGTTGAGCACGTCGGCGATGGTCTGCGCGACCTCGGGGCGTACGCCGGTGTGGCCGGAGGCGAGCGTCTTCAGGCGCAGGAACATCAGGGCCCGGACGACCTCACGCTCGACGTGAGGGCCCATGCCCGCCGCGTGCGAGCGGACGATGTTGCGCTGGAGCTGCGCCCGCAGACCGGGGCTGATGTGCCGGCTGGCGAGGGCGCCGAAGCCGGTGGAGACCCCGTAGACCGGCTCGGGCTTGGCGGCGAGGGCGTCGACGATCTCCCGTGCGGCGGAGAGCGCCTCCACGGCGGCTGCGGAGAGCTCGACCCGGGCGCCCTGACGGGCCACGGCGATGACGTCCTCGGCGGTGGTACCGGACGTCCCCACCACGACTGTATGCATATCCATATTCAGAAGCCTACGGACTGAAACCCATCATGTCACCAGTGGTCGTGCGGTTGACCCCTTACCGATCGCCGCCCGGCGGATTGCCGCGCAGCCTGCGACGGTCGTGGGGCGACCTGGGCGGGGAGTCTGCGAGCCGGATCACGTCACCGTCGCGCCCCGCGACCACCGGCCTCCTGGAGTGGGCGGCCTTCGCCTGGTACTGGGCGGCGTCCGCCAGCCGGAAGAGCCGGCGCGCGGACTGGACCGGGCCGATGTCGTCACCTGTGGACGCGACCCCGCAGGCGACCCCGTTGCCGAGCTCCAGAGCGACGGCCCGCGCACAGAGCTCCTCGGACACCCGGACCACGTCGTCCGCCGAGGGCCCGACGGTCAGCAGACAGAACTCGTCCCCGCCCAGACGGGCGGACAGCGCGCCGGGGAGCATCGCGCCGCAGAGCGAGAGCACGGAGCCGAAACGTTCCAGCAGCCGGTCACCGACCGCGTGGCCATGAGTGTCGTTGACCGCCTTGAGACCGTTCAGATCGCACACGACCAGGCTGACCACCACGCCCTCGGTGCGGTGCCGGTCCACCGCTTCGTCGAGGCGGAGGTCGACGGCCCTGCGGTTCGCGAGACCGGTCAGCGGGTCCGTGAAGGCCAGCTTGCGGACCTCCTCGAGCCGCTCGGTCTGCGCGATACCCGCGGCGACGACGGCCGCCAGCACGGTCGCGAAGTCCGCGTCGTCCCGGTCGAACACCGGGGCCCCCGCCGGGCGGGCCACATACAGCTCCCCCCAGGCCCGACCGTGCAGCACGATCGGCGCCACCACACAGCAGCCACGCCCGCGCCGGCGCAGCGCGGCGACCCGCTGGTGGCAGTACGGACGGGCCCCCCGGGCCGGCGCACCGGCGGCCGGAGCGCCGTCGGCGGTCTCCACCCAGGCGTCGGGCTCACCGCCGCCCGCCCATCGCTCATGCAGGAATTCGGTGATCTCCGGGAACTGGTGCACGGGGTAGGCCTCGCACTCGGGGAACTCCTCCTCCCCCTCCGCCCGCTCCCCGGCGTTCACCAGCACGCGCAGCCTGCCCTGATCCCGCTCCCACACGGAGAGGGCGGCGAAGCTGCCCCCCAGCGCCTCGCACGCCCCCACTGCCGCGGCACGCCAGGACTCGCGCGGCGTGTAGGCCGCCGCCATCGTCTGTGCCAGCGCAACCACGGCGCGCAGCCGCGCATCATCACCGCCCATCGCCCCAGCTTAGGTAGGTTTGTGATGATTTGATCAGTTGGCAGCGCTGATGATCTTCAGATGCTTCCCCGGGTCACTCGCCGGGCCAGCTGGGCTTCCGCTTCTCGTTGAAGGCGGCAACACCCTCGGCCCGGTCCCCGGAGAAGGCGACGGACCGCCAGGCGGCGTCCTCCACCTCGAGGCCGGCCCTCAGATCCAGCCCCTGCCCCAGCCGCAACGCCCGCTTGGCGGCCCGGAGCCCCACCGGAGAGTTCGCCGCGATCCGGCCGCCGAGGGCCAGCGCCTCCTCACGGTCCCGGCCCGCCTCGACCAGCTCGTCGACCAGCCCCAGCTCGCGCGCCTCGGCCGCCTCCACCCGCCGCGCGCTGAAGACCAGCTCGGCGGCGCGCGCCGCGCCGACCCGGCGGGGCAGCAGCTGCGTACCGCCGCCGCCGGGAATGACACCGACGGACACCTCGGGCAGGCCGACCACGGCCGTACGGTCGGCCACGATCACATCGCAGGCCAGCGCGAGCTCGAAGCCGCCGCCGAGGGCGAAGCCGTGCACGGCGGCGACGACCGGCATGGGCAGTTCCAGCACGCCGGTGTACGCGGCCCTCGCCGTGGGCCGCTGCCGCACGAGCTCGGCGTCGGTGAAGGAGTTCCGCTCCTTGAGGTCCGCGCCCACGCAGAAGGCCCGCTCATGACTGGAGGTGAGCACGGTCGCCCGCACCCCCTGATCGGCGCCGAGCGCGGCACAGGCTTCGGCGATGGCGCGTGCCATCGCCGTGCTCACGGCGTTCATCGCCTTGGGCCGGTCGAGCACCAGCTCGGCCACGTGGTCCTGGCCCTCGTGCCGCCGTACGACGACGAATTCCCCGAACCTCTGCTCGGACGTGACACCCATGACTGCACCCCTCCGGTTAACGAGCGTTACCGGGGATCCTAGGCGGGGCCGCCGGGCCGGGCGGTTCCCGGCCCTTCCCGGAACCGGGCTCGGGCGGGCGGAGCCGCGCCCCGGGTCAGGAAGACGGCTTGCCCCGCCGGGCCAGCAGCCACGGCTCGACCACGCCCAGCCCCCGCACCGGCCGCTGCCACATCGGCTGCAGCCCGAAGCGGTACGTCGGCAGCGGTGTCTCCTCGTCCGGGCCGGGGCCCTCCTTCTCCAGCCGGGCCCGCTCGGCCGCCGCCGCGGTCTCCTCGGCCTCGGAGGCGGGGGCGTCGCGGGTCCTGATCAGTTCCGCGGCGAACGCGCCGTCGACCAGCACCGCGTCCTTCGGCGCTATCGACGTGAGCCGGCTGGCCAGATTCACCGTCGTACCGAACACGTCGCCCATGCGCGTGGTGACAGTGCCGAACGCGATCCCGACCCGCAGCGAGGGCATCGTGGCGTCCTGGGCCATCGCCTCGACCAGCCGGAGCGCTATCTCGCCCGCCGTGCCCGCGTCGTCCGCGGCGAAGAGGACCTCGTCGCCCAGGGTCTTGATGAGCCGCCCGCCGTGCGCGGCGACCAGGTCCGCGGAGGTCGTCTCGAAGGCCTCGACCAGCTCGCCGAGCTCCTCCTCCTCCAGGCGCCTGGTCAGCCGGGTGAAGCCGACGAGGTCGGCGAAGCCCACGGCGAGCCGCCTGTCGACCATCTCCTCGTCGTCCCCGGTCTGCACGACCCGGCCCGTGGCGGCGGCCAGCTGGCGTCGCCACACGTACACCAGGAACTCCTGCAGCTCGGGCAGGAGCAGCTCGATCAGCGGATACGTGACCTCGGTGCGGGTCATGCCGGGCTCGGGGGGCTCCGTCAGCCCCGCCAGGAAGGAGTCGATCTGCCACTCCGCGAGCCGGGCGGTCGTCTGCCCGGTCGACCGGGCCACCTGGATCGCCATCGGCTCGCTGAGCAGCCCGGCCTCCACGAGACCGGCGAGGCGGCGCAGCGCCAGGACGTCGGCCTCGGTGAGCGCCTTGGCCTGCCCGATGTCGGCGAAGCCCATGGCCCGCCAGAACCGGGACGCCAGGTCCATGGAGACCCCGGCGGTCCTCGCCGCCTGGAACGGCGTGTAGCGGCGGTCGGCCCCCAGGATCAGGGCCTCCAGCCGGATGGCGAGCGGGTCGTCGGTCGGTTCGGCCGTGTGGTCGACCTCGTGATGCGGTGTCGAGTGGACGGACGGTCCCGACGAGGGCTCCGCGCCGTCGTCGGAGTTCGTGTCGTCGACGGTCACCGGCCGCCTCCTGCCCGTTCCCTGCGCACTGCCCTGCCGATCTGTCGCTGGATCGCCTCAACGATACGGCAGGTGTGCCCTGGCTCACGTCCACGGTGGCGCGGTTCCGGATCCGTCATACGTGACATCACCCGTATGTGCGGGGGCTGCCTGATCAGGTGAGGCCTCCCTGTTCCCCTCGCAGGTGGACGATGTCGCCGGCCGATACGGGCTCCTGGAGCCCGTCGCCCGTGGCCAGCACGAGGCGTCCGTCGCCGTCGATGGCGACGGCCTCACCGACGACCGACCGGTCCCCGGGCAGCTCGGCCCGCACCGTCCGGTCGAGCGTGGCGCAGCCCGCCGCGTAAGCCGCCTGGAGCCCGCTCTCGGCGGCGTCGCCGTTCGCGTCGCGCCATTGCCCGTACCACTGTTCCAGTGAACGCAGGACGGCCCGGAGCAAGGTCTCACGGTCGGTGGAGACGGCTCCGGCGAGCGCCAGCGAGCCGGCGTGCGGGGCGGGGAGCTCGGCCGCGCGCAGCGACACGTTGAGGCCGATACCGATGACGACGCCGGCCCCGGCGCGCTCGGCGAGGATGCCGCCGGTCTTGCGTTCCGTGTCGCCGATCGTCACCAGGAGGTCGTTGGGCCATTTCAGTGCCATGTCGACTCCCGCCGACTGCGCGAGGCCCGTGGCGGTCGCGACGCCGGCCAGCAGCGGCAGCCATCCCCACCGTTCGGCGGGGACGCCGCCCGGGGTCAGGTAGACGGACAGGAACAGGCCCGAGCGGGGCGGAGCCGTCCAGCTCCGGTCGAGCCGTCCGCGGCCCGCGGTCTGTTCCTCGGCGACCAGGACCGTGCCCTCGGCCAGACCGCCACCGGCGGCCCGTGCCGCGAGGTCGGAGTTGGTGGAGCCGGTCGTGTCGACGACGTCGAGCGAGGTCCACAGGCCGTCGGGCCTCAGCAGCCCACGGCGCAGCGCAGCGACGTTCAAGGGCGGCCTGTCGAGGTCCGACCAGCGGTTGTGCGGCGCATCGGGAGGTGTCATGCAACCCACATTAGGTGTGGCCAACGACGCACTGCCGAACCGTATCCGCGCCGATACGCTACGGGTCAGTAGCAACCACCCGCCGACGAGCAGGTTGCCGTCGAGCACGTACCGGTCCAGCACCTTCACTGGATGTACCAGCCGTCCCCGTGACCAGGCAGGGAGCCGCCACCCGATGTCCGAGCCGCAGAGCGACATCCACACCACCGCGGGCAAGATCGCGGACCTGCAGCGCCGTATCGAAGAGGCCACACACGCAGGTTCCGCCCGTGCCGTCGAAAAGCAGCACGCAAAGGGCAAGTTGACCGCCCGTGAGCGGGTCGAGCTCCTGCTCGACGAGGGTTCTTTCGTGGAGCTCGACGAGTTCGCACGGCACCGGTCCACCAATTTCGGCATCGAGAAGAACCGCCCCTACGGGGACGGCGTCGTCACCGGCTACGGCACGGTCGACGGCCGTCCCGTCTGCGTGTACTCGCAGGACTTCACGATCTTCGGGGGCTCGCTCGGCGAGGTCTACGGCGAGAAGATCGTCAAGGTCATGGACTTCGCGATGAAGACCGGCTGCCCGGTGATCGGCATCAACGACGGCGGCGGCGCGCGCATCCAGGAGGGTGTGGTCGCCCTCGGCCTGTTCGCCGAGATCTTCCGCCGCAACGTCCACGCCTCGGGTGTCGTCCCGCAGATCTCCCTGATCGTCGGGCCGTGCGCGGGCGGCGCTGTCTACTCCCCCGCGATCACCGACTTCACGGTCATGGTCGACCAGACCTCGCACATGTTCATCACCGGGCCGGACGTCATCAAGACGGTCACCGGTGAGGACGTCGGCTTCGAGGAGCTGGGCGGCGCCCGCACGCACAACACCACGTCCGGTGTGGCCCACCACATGGCGGGTGACGAGAAGGACGCCATCGAGTACGTCAAGTCCCTGCTGTCCTACCTCCCGTCGAACAACCTCTCGGAGGCCCCGGCCTTCCCGGAGGAGGCCGACCTGGAGACCACGGACGAGGACCGCGAGCTCGACGCCCTCATCCCGGACTCGGCGAACCAGCCGTACGACATGCACACCGCCATCGAGCACGTGCTCGACGACGGCGAGTTCCTGGAGACGCAGGCCCTGTTCGCGCCGAACATCATCACCGGGTTCGGGCGCATCGAGGGCTACCCGGTCGGCATCGTCGCCAACCAGCCGATGCAGTTCGCCGGCTGTCTGGACATCAACGCGTCCGAGAAGGCCGCGCGCTTCGTCCGCACCTGCGACGCGTTCAACGTGCCGGTTCTCACCTTCGTCGACGTGCCCGGCTTCCTGCCGGGCGTCGACCAGGAGTACGGCGGCATCATCCGCCGCGGGGCCAAGCTGATCTACGCGTACGCCGAGGCCACCGTCCCGCTGATCACGGTGATCACCCGCAAGGCGTTCGGCGGCGCGTACGACGTCATGGGCTCCAAGCACCTGGGCGCCGACCTGAACCTGGCCTGGCCGACCGCCCAGATCGCGGTGATGGGCGCCCAGGGCGCGGTGAACATCCTGCACCGCCGCACGATCGCCGCCGCCGACGACCCCGAGGCCACCCGCGCCGAGCTGATGACCGACTACGAGGACGCCCTGCTCAACCCGTACGTCGCGGCCGAGCGCGGCTACGTCGACGCGGTGATCATGCCGTCCGACACCCGGGCGCACCTGGTGAAGGGCCTGCGCCAGCTCCGCACGAAGCGCGAGTCGCTGCCGCCGAAGAAGCACGGCAACATTCCCCTCTAACCACCGGGAGCCACCATGATCAAGGTCGTACGGGGCAATCCGACCCCGGAGGAGCTCGCCGCGGCCCTCGCCGTGGTCCGGGCGCGCGCGGCGGCGGTGGCCGCGGTGCCGTCCGGTGCTCCGCTGCCGCCCGAGCAGTGGTCGGACCCCGAGCGGATCGCCCGCCGGGGCGCACTCCGGCCGGGGCCCCGGTCGTGGGCACGGACGTACTGGCCCTCCTGACGCCGGAGCGGTGAGCGGCGCTTGAGTACGCGTACTCAGGCGCCGCAGCCGTGTCCGGAGCACCATCGGAACCATGCTGTGGTCCGACCCCGAGAACAAGCCCCCGAAGGAACTGCGCGACGCCCAGGACATGATGCGTCGCGCGGGGCTCCTGCTGGCGCTGGCCATGGTCGTGGCGATGTTCGTCCTGGGCATCCGCTGAGGCTCCCGGACCCGCCTACGATGGCGGGTATGACTGATCAGCGCCGCCTCGTGCTCGCCTCCGCCTCCCCCGCCCGTCTCGGTCTCCTGCGTCAGGCGGGCTTCGCCCCCGAGGTGATCGTCAGCGGCGTGGACGAGGACGCGATCAGCGCTCCGACCCCGGGTGAGCTGGCGCTCGTCCTGGCCGAGGCGAAGGCCGCCGCGGTGGCGGCCCGCCCCGAGGCCGCGGGCGCGCTGGTCGTCGGCTGCGACTCCGTGCTCGAACTGGACGGCGAGGCGTTCGGCAAGCCCGCCGACAGCGAGGAGGCCACCGCCCGCTGGAAGTCCATGCGCGGCCGCTCGGGCATCCTGCAGACGGGCCACAGCGTCATCGACACGGCCACCGGCCGTACGGCGTCGGCGACCGCGTCCACGGTCGTCAGGTTCGGTGAGCCGACGGACGCCGAGGTGGCGGCCTATGTCGCTTCGGGTGAGCCGCTCCACGTCGCCGGAGCGTTCACCCTGGACGGCCGCTCGGCGCCGTTCGTCGAGGCGATCGAGGGCAGCCACGGCAACGTCATCGGACTCTCGATGCCACTGCTTCGCCGCCTGCTCGGCGAACTGGGCCTCTCCGTCACCGACTTGTGGGTCTGAGCTGCCCTGTTGTCACACCGGCGCCGGAGCCTGGCCGGCGCCGGCCTTTCCCGCTTCCGGCTCACGCCGCTCGAACGCCACCAGGGTCAGCACGATCAGCGCCAGGACGACCATCAGGAACACGAAGGCCGCCCAGCCGATCAGCCCCACCGCCAGGGCGCCCAGCACCCCGTGGACGACCGCGCAGGCGATGAGGGCGATCCTGCCGAGGCGGCCCGGGGCCCGGTCGCGTATGCCGGCCAGCAGCGGGATCAGCCCGCAGAGCAACAGCAGGGCCCCGGAGACACCGCCCATGACCCAGGTGCCGGTCACCATGGCGTCCGGATCCAGCCCGGCCAGGGACATGCTCTGATTGCCGGCGACCGTCGCGAGGACGCCGTTGACGATCACGATGCCCACGGCTTCCACGAAAAGAACGATCGCGGTCACGAAGGCCACTGGTCTGCGCACCACGGCGCCCACCCCCTGTTACCTGTAGTACGTCCGTACAGCGCGGACCCTACTAACGGGTAACGCTTCGGACAAGAGGTTGCGCACGGTGCGCGCCCGCACTGCGCCGCCCCCGTGGCCGAGGCAAAGATTCCATCGGCCGTTCGTAGGGAGTCCACAAAGAAACGCCGCGCGCCGTTGACCGTCCGGACAGAGACTTGGGCCACACTTCGTGGCTACTGTGCCCTTGAGGATCCCGGCGTACCGTGGTGCGACAAGGGATTTCGCGACTCGAGCAAGCCTCGAATCACACTCCGTGTGGGCAAGTTCACTACTGGGGACGGGTCGTACGGCCGTGTTGGTAGTCCCTAAACTCAGCTTGTTCTCAAGGAGGGAGTCATCGTGCGCAAGGTGCTCATCGCCAACCGTGGCGAAATCGCTGTCCGTGTTGCTCGGGCTTGCCGGGATGCCGGAATCGCGAGCGTAGCCGTCTACGCCGATCCGGACCGGGATGCTCTGCATGTGCGCGCGGCCGACGAGGCGTTCGCTCTGGGCGGTGACACTCCGGCCGCCAGTTATCTGGACATGGCCAAGGTGCTCCAGGCTGCCAAGGACTCGGGGGCGGACGCGATCCACCCGGGTTACGGCTTCCTCTCGGAGAACGCGGAGTTCGCCCAGGCCGTGCTCGACGCCGGTCTGACGTGGATCGGCCCGCCGCCGCAGGCGATCCGCGACCTCGGCGACAAGGTCGCCGCCCGCCACATCGCCCAGCGCGCCGGCGCCCCGCTGGTGGCCGGCACGCCGGACCCGGTGTCGGGTTCGGGCGAGGTCGTGGAGTTCGCGGAGAAGAACGGTCTGCCGATCGCGATCAAGGCGGCCTTCGGTGGTGGCGGTCGCGGCCTGAAGGTGGCCCGCACGCTGGAGGAGATCCCGGAGCTGTACGACTCCGCGGTCCGTGAGGCCGTTGCGGCGTTCGGCCGGGGTGAGTGCTTCGTGGAGCGCTACCTCGACAAGCCGCGGCACGTGGAGACGCAGTGCCTGGCCGACACGCACGGCAACGTCGTGGTGGTCTCCACCCGTGACTGCTCGCTCCAGCGCCGCCACCAGAAGCTCGTCGAGGAAGCCCCCGCGCCGTTCCTGTCGAAGGAGCAGAACGCGGAGCTGTACGCGGCCTCCAAGGCGATCCTGAAGGAAGCCGGCTACGTCGGCGCCGGCACCGTCGAGTTCCTCGTCGGTGTCGACGGCACGATCTCCTTCCTCGAGGTCAACACCCGCCTCCAGGTCGAGCACCCGGTCACCGAGGAGGTCACCGGCCTCGACCTCGTCCGCGAGATGTTCCGTATCGCGGACGGCGAGGAGCTCGGCTACGGCGACCCGGCGGTGCGCGGGCACTCGTTCGAGTTCCGGATCAACGGCGAGGACCCGGGCCGCGGCTTCCTGCCCGCTCCGGGCACCGTGACCCTGTTCGCCCCGCCCACCGGCCCGGGCGTCCGCCTGGACGCCGGCGTCGAGACCGGCAGTGTGATCGGTCCGGCATGGGACTCGCTGCTCGCGAAGCTCGTCGTGACCGGAGCGACGCGTGAGCAGGCGTTGCAGCGCGCCGCGCGTGCGCTGGGCGAGTTCACCGTCGAGGGCATGGCCACCGCCATCCCCTTCCACCGCGCGGTCGTCACCGACCCGGCGTTCACCTCGGACCCCTTCCGGATCCACACCCGGTGGATCGAGACGGAGTTCGTCAACGACATCAAGCCCTTCGCGGTGCCCGCGGACCAGGACGCGGACGAGGAGTCCGGCCGCGAGACCGTGGTCGTCGAGGTCGGCGGCAAGCGCCTCGAGGTCTCCCTGCCGTCCTCGCTCGGCATGAGCCTGGCCCGCACCGGCCTCGCGGCCGGCGCCAAGCCCAAGCGCCGCGCGGCCAAGAAGTCCGGCTCCGCGGCCTCGGGTGACACCCTCGCCTCCCCGATGCAGGGCACGATCGTCAAGATCGCCGTCGAGGAGGGCCAGGAGGTCAAGGAGGGCGACCTCATCGTCGTCCTCGAAGCCATGAAGATGGAACAGCCCCTCAACGCCCACCGCTCCGGCACGGTGAAGGGTCTGGCGGCGGAGGTCGGCACGTCGATCTCGTCCGGTGCCGCGATCTGCGAGATCAAGGACTGAGTACTCGTTCTC
>NZ_JBHWZS010000275.1:0-11577 GCF_042728155.1 Streptomyces sp. NPDC060209 | reverse complement strand
CCGGTGTACCGGGCCGCCGGGTGGGGCGGCCCGGACCGGGCGAGGGCGTCAGGCGCGGCTGACGTCCACGAAGGACAGGCCGGTGGTCGGCAGTGGCTTGAAGCCGGGCAGGGCCTTCTCGTTCCAGGCGGTGGGCAGCTTGCGGTGGAGGATCGGGTAGAGCGCCGCCTCTTCCGCGACCACGTCGGTGATCTGACCCCAGAGCTGCTTGCGCACCGCCTCGTCGGCGGCCTGGGCGGCCTTGTCGAGGAGCTGCTTGACCTGCTTGTACTCGGCGGTCCCGGACCAGCCGTAGCGCTTCTCCGGCCAGAAGCCGTAGTAGAACCACCGCATGAGGAGGTCCACGTCGTTGCCGAAGACCGAGGGGTCGCCGGGGGCCACCATGACCTCGAAGTCGCCCGCGTCGACCTTGGCCCACTGGGCCGGGGACTGGGCGATGTTCAGGGTGGCCTCGATGCCGGCCGCGGCCCAGCTCTCCTTGAGCAGCGGGGCGATGTCCTTGACCCAGCCGGTGTCGGTGGTCAGGACGGTGAACTTCAGCTTGGCCACGCCCGCGTCGGTGAGCAGCTTCTTCGCCTTGGCCACGTCGTGCGTGTAGACGGTGGCGGCCTTGTGGTGGTCGGGGTGCGTCGAGGGGACGTACCCGGTCGCGGCGGCCGCGTTGCCGACCATCGCGGTGGAGATGATCTTCTCGGTGTCCAGCGCGTAGTGGAGCGCCTGGCGGACCCGCTTGTCGGCGAACCGCTTGTCGGTGGTGTTGAACATGAGGAAGAGGAGCCCGAAGGACTGCACGGACTCGGTCTTCGTGGTGGCCGAGAGCCTCTTGACGTCGATGTACGGGACGTCCTCGATGGCCTGGACGCGGCCGGACTCCATGGCGCTGACGCGGGCCGACTGGTCCGACATCAGGCGCCAGATCATCTTCTTGGCCTTGGCCGGGTGGGGGCCGTTGTACGTGTCGTACTTCTCGAAGACGATCTTGTCCTCGCGGGTGGCCTCGATGAACCTGTAGGGCCCCGAGCCGACGGGCTTCGCGTCGAATCCCTTGACGTCCGCCTCGACGATCTTCTTCGGCACGATCCGGGCGACGGCGATGCGGGAGGGGAAGAGCGCGAAGGCGTACTTGAGCTTGAACTCGACCGTCTTGGTGTCGACGGCGGTGATCGTGTCGATGAAGGGCACGAACTGTGCCATCAGCGACGCGTTCTTCGCGTCCAGGATGCGTTCGAAGCTGAACACCACGTCCTCGGCGGTGACCGGGGAGCCGTCGTGGAAGGTCGCACCGTCGCGGAGGGTGGCCCGGTAGGTGGTGGCGTTGATCTTCTTCGGCATCTCGGTGGCGAGGGCGGGACGTGCCACGAGCGTGGCCGGATCGAGATCGACCAGGCCTTCGAAGATGTGCATGTTGGCGGCGTACGGCGTGGCGCCGGAGGTGATCATCGGGTCGAAGCCGGTCGACAGGGGATACGACAGACCGGCCTCGATCGTGCCGTTGCCGTCGCCCTCGCCTGCTGCGCCGTCGGCGGTCGAGGAGGGCCCGCCGCATGCGGAAAGGCCTGCCGTGATGGCCGCGGCCGCGCCGATGGCACTGGTGTAACGCAGGAAGGTGCGGCGCTCGACGCCGGCTGGCCTCAGCTCGGACACGGGTCCTCCAAGGGACTTCGAGGTCAGGGAATGAGTGGAGAGCGACCGTTTTCGATGGCTATCGGGGTGCCGATGAAACGATCGAGCATCAGACGTCAGATGTCTGATGCCTTGATAGCGTGGGAACGTAGCTTGACAATCGAGAGGGGTCAAGAGGTGGGGAGTTCACATATGTCCGGCACGCGACCCGGTCGCACCCTGTTGCGGCAGGAAGTGGTCGAGGGCATCAAGCGCTACATCCTCGACGAGCGGCTGCGCCCCGGGGACCCGCTTCCGACGGAGCCTGCTCTGTGCGAGGCGCTCGGCGCCAGCCGTTCGAGCGTCCGGGAGGCCGTCAAGATCCTCGCCGCCCTCGACATCGTCGAGGTGCGCCACGGTCACGGGACGTACGTCGGCCGGCTGAGCCTCTCCGCGCTGGTGGAGAGCCTCACCTTCCGCGGCCTGCTCTCCCCCGACGACGACTTCCAGGTGATGGCCGACCTCGTCGACGTACGCGAGCTCTTCGAGCGGGGCATGGCCGACCGGATCATCTCCTCGCTCAGTGCCGGGCAGCTCGACAGCCTGGACGGACTGGTGGCGACCATGCGCGCCACCGGTGCGGGCGAGGGACACGGCTTCGTCGCTGCGGACCGGGCCTTCCACGCCCTGCTCGTGGCCCCTCTGGGCAACGACCTGATCGGCCAGCTCTCGATGGCCTTCTGGGACGTGTACACGATCGTCGCGCCGCACCTCGACGGATTCACGCACGCCGACGAGACGGCGACGATCGTCGCTCACCAGAACATCGTCGACGCGGCCCGGGCGGGCGACGTCACCGCGTTCCTGAAGGCCCTCGGCGAGCACTACGAACCCGTCAGACGGCGGATCGCCGAGGCCAGGTCACGCGGGGTGGACCAGGTCTGACCGCGGGCCACACGCCTCCCGCCCCCGCCCCCGCCTCCGCCCCCGCCTCCGCCTCCGCCTCCGGGGCGGAGGCTCCCGCCTCCCGACACCCTTGACGACCGGCCGCCGCGCTCCCTAGGGTCCGTTTGCCAACAGGACATCTGACGTCTGTTGTCCAATCGCTTCCCGCACCCCAGAAGGGCACAGCCATGCCGTCGGCCGATCTCCCGCTCGAGGAATGCCGCGCCTACCGGCCCGAACTCCCGCTGCCCGGCGGCTTCGACGCCTTCTGGTCCGGCACCCTGGGCGAGGCGCCTCACGACGGCACCGCGAACAAGCCCCGGTACAAGCAGGTCGACTGCGGGCTGCCCCGGATACGTACGTACGACGTGAGCGTTCCGGGGTACGGCGGGCGCCCGGTGCGCGGCTGGCTGCACATGCCCGCCGGTGCCACCGAACCACTCGGCTGCGTCGTCGAGTTCCTCGGGTACGGGCGCGGCCGGGGGCTCGCGCACGAGGAGCTGATGTGGGCCTGCGCCGGATACGCTCACCTGGTCATGGACACCCGGGGCCAGGGGTGGTCGGCGGCGGGCGGAGTCACCGCGGACACCGATCCGGGAGCGGCCGGGACGGTACCGGGCTTCCTCACCCGGGGCGTCGAGAGCCCCGAGACGTACTACTACCGGCGGGTGTTCACCGACGCGGTCCGCTGCGTGGAGGCGATGCGCGAGCACCCCGAGGTCGATCCCGCCCGCATCGTCGTGACCGGGGTGAGCCAGGGCGGCGGCATCGCGCTGGCCGTGGCCGGACTCGTGCCGGGGCTGGCCGGAGTGATGCCGGACGTGCCGTTCCTGTGCAACATCCCCCGGGCCGCGCGGATCGCCGGATCGCCGCCGTACACCGAGATCGCCGCCTACCTCCGGCTCCACCGCGACCGCACCGACCCGGTGTTCCGCACCCTGTCGTACTTCGACGCGGCCCACCACGCCACCCGGGCGACCGCGCCCGCGCTGTTCTCCATCGCGATGATGGACGAGATCTGCCCGCCCTCCACCTGCTTCACGGCCTACAACCGTTACGCGGGTCCCAAGGACCTGCGCGTCTACGAGTTCAACGGGCACGAGGGCGGCACCGCGTACCACCGTGCGGAACAACTCGCCTGGGTGCGCGACCTGTTCGCCGGCCTCCCGACCGCGCCGGCCCACCCCTCCTGACCCGAGATCAGGGATCTGCGGATCCTCGCCACCGTCAGCCGTGCACCCCGTCCGTCCCCTGACGCGCCGGCCGATCGCGCCGCGCGCTCCCGCTCCATATCCGCACCTCTCCCCCCTCACGAGAAGAGAGACCGTTCATGCAGCGCAGAGTCACCTTCGCCATGCTGTCCGCCGCCGTCATGGTCGCCGCCGCGGCCGGTACCGCCCACGGCGCCCCCACCACGGCGGCAGCGGCCGGAGAACTCACCTCGCAGGACATCGCGACCCAGGGCGCCGGATCCCCCTACTACCGCATCCCGGCACTGACGACCTCCGTCAAGGGAACCCTGCTCGCCGCCTACGACTCCCGCCCCACGCTCGCGGACCTGCCCGGCAACCTCGGCATCGTCCTGCGGCGCAGCACCGACGGCGGGACCACCTGGCAGGCGCAGCAGGTGGTCCGCAAGGAAGCCGCACCGAAGGGCTTCGGCGACCCGAGCCTGCTGGTGGACCGCACCACGGGCCGTATCTTCGTCTTCTACGCCGCGTCCGTGAACCAGGGCTTCTTCGGCTCGGCCACCGGCAACGACGAGAGCGACCCGGACGTCCTCCAGGCCGACTACAGCTACTCCGACGACGACGGGGTGACCTGGACCCACCGCCGGATCACCTCGCAGATCAAGAACCCGGCCTGGGCGGGCATGTTCGCCGCATCCGGGGAGGGCATCCAGCTGCGCCGGGGCACGTACGAGGGCCGGCTGATCCAGCAGTACGCCATCCGCAGCAACGGCGCCAACCACGCGGTCAGCGCGTACAGCGACGACCACGGCGCGACCTGGAAGATGGGCAACCCGGTCGGCCCCGGCGGCGACGAGAACAAGACGGTCGAGCTCAGCGACGGCCGGATCATGCTCAACAACCGTTCCGCGCCCTACCGGACGGTCGCCCACTCCACCGACGGCGGGGTCAACTACACCCCGTTCGCGCAGGACACCAACCTGCCGGACCCGGCGAACAACGGCTCGGTCATCCGGTACGCACCGGACGCCGCCGCGTCCGACCCCCAGTCCTCGTGGCTGCTGTTCAGCAACACGGAGAGCACCTCCTCCCGGAGCAACCTCACCGTGAAGATGTCCTGCGACAACGGGAGGACCTGGCCGATCCGGAAGGTCCTCGACCCCGGCAGCGCGGCCTACTCGACGTTGACGCGGCTGCCGGACGGCCGGCTGGGTCTGCTCTACGAGCGGGACAACTACAAGAACATCACCTACTCCTCGTTCGACCTGAAGTGGCTCGGCGGCACCTGCGCGGACATCACCCTCACCCCGCCGGCCACCATGAAGGCCGGCACCGGCACGGAGGTGACCGTCCGGGTCGTCAACCGGATGGATGTGACGCGCTCGGCGGGCACGCTCGACCTGACGGTGCCCACCGGCTGGACGACCCGGCAGGTGGCGTTCCCGGCGCTCCGGCCCGGTGAGGGCGCGAACATAAAGGTCCCGGTCACGATCCCGTCGGGTGCCTCGGGGAACGTCGGACTCACCGCGGTCTACAAGGCCGACGGCAAGCAGGCCTCCGGCAGCAGGACGGTGACCGTCACCCCGTAACACCTCTTCCGTCAGGAGGTGTTGTTGCCCCGCTCGCACCCGGTCGGCTGCGACGATGAGGGCCGGCACCTCCCGGGACGACGGACAGGCGGCAGCGGCATGGCGGCGACGGGTTCACGGATGGGCGTGGTCGGCGGCAGCATCGCCGGGTGCGCGATGGCGGTCGCGGGCATCAGGGCGGGGGCGGAGGTCACCGTCTACGAGCGCAGCGGCGGCGAACTCCAGGGCCGGGGGCTCGGGATCGTCATCCCTCCCCCGCTGCATGAGCAGCTGGTCGCCGCGGGCTATCTGGACGCCGCCATGCCGACCGCCCCCGTGGCGACCCGCGTCTGGCTGACCCGGGCGCCCGGGGAGCGGTCGGCACGCGAGTTCGCCCGCCAGCCCAGTCCGGTCACCCCGTGCAACTGGGGTCTTCTGTGGGGGTCGTTGCGTGCCGCCACCACCGGCGCGCGCTACCACCGGGGGCGCCCCGTGACCTCCGTCGGACGGGCCCCCGCCGGGGGCGCCCTCGTGCGCACGGCCGAGGGCGAGGACACCTACGACATCGTCGTGGGCGCCGACGGCCACCGCTCGCTCACCCGCGGCGTCCTGGCCCCGGACCTGCTGCCCTCCCCCGCCGGGTACGCGGTGTGGCGCGGCACGCTTCCGGTGAACGCGTCGGCGGAGCACCGCCGGCCCTGGGAGCTGCTGCGGGGCGCGTGGGTGACGATCGGCTTCCCCGGCGGGCACGGCATCTTCTATCTGATCCCCCGGGGCGGGGGCGCCGGGCCGGACGACCGCCTGCTCGCCTACGCGATCTACGCGACCCCGCCCGCCGGGTCCCCGGGCGAGGCCGGGTACGTACGGCAGCTGGCCGAGGAGCACTTCCCCCGGGAGTGGGCGGACATCGTGGCCCGTGGTGAGCACACCGCGATGACCTGCCACCCGGTCGCCGATCTGCACGCGCCCCTCGCCGCGGACCCGCCGTTCCTGCTGGCGGGCGACGCGGCGGGGGTCACCCGCCCGCACACGGCGAGCGGGGCGGTCAAGGCGTTGCAGGACGCCCTCTGCCTGGAGGACGCGCTGCGGACGTCCGCCTCCCCCGCCGACGCGCTGCGGCACTACGCCCGCGAGCGGACCCCGGAGGGGGCCCGGCTGGTCGAGCTGGGCCGCAGGCTGGGCCGCGCGCAGGTGGAGCGGGCTCCGGACTGGACCGCGATGGACCAGGGTTCGGTCGACGCGTGGTGCCGCGCCACCCTCGCGGGCACGAGCAGCTACCTCTACGCGGACGCGGACACGGACTGAGGTTCGAGGCGGCCTCTGATGCCGTCGAAGTGGGTACGCATGGCGCGCACCGCACGCACACCGTCGGCAGCCGCGACCGCCTCGACGATCTCGTGGTGCTGGGAGCAGGTGACGGCAGGGTCCTGGTGGCCGTCGTCCATGTCCTCGCGCACCCGGTCCATGGCCGCCCAGAACGCGTCGAGCACCTCGCTGAGGAGGTGGTTGTCGAGCGAGGCGTAGAGCGCGAGGTGGAAGGCGCGGTCGGTGGTCCGGGCCACCCGGCCGCCGTGGGCGGCCTCGGTCTCCATCGTCGCGACGAGGCCCCGCAGCACGGCCAGGTCCTCCGCGGGGACGCCTGCGGTGACGGCGCCGACGAGTCCGGTCTCCAGCGCCTCGCGCACCTTCATCAGTTCCAGGAGGCCCGGCTCGCCCTGCCGGTGCCGGACGGCCGCCCGGAAGGCCAGTCCCTCGGCGAAGGGTGACAGGGAGAGCGAGCCGACGAAGGTCCCGAAGCCGCGCCGGATCTCGACGACGTTCATGGCCTGGAGCGCCTTCAGGGCCTCACGCACCGAGACCCGTCCGGCCGAGAACAGCTCCATCAGCTCGGCCTCGGTGGGCAGCGGGTCGCCCGGTCCGAGCCTGCGTTCGAGGATCAGTTCCTTGATCCTTCGCTCGATGTCCTGAGCCATGGTGGGGCGGGCCACAACGGTCCTCCTGGGTTGTCGCCGGTCACCGGCACCTCTTGACCGGTCGCCGGGGCATCTGTTTAAGGTGAGTCCAGACATAGGACATCTTACGTCCCACGTCTCGGTTCCGCCTCCCCTTCCGGCGACGGACCGGCTTTCCGAACAAGCTGGAGCCCTTCACCATGCCTTTGACCGCACCGCTGCACGGCGTCGTACCGCCGGTCTGCACCCCGCTCGACGACCGTGGGGAGGTCGACACGGCCTCCCTCACCCGGCTCGTCGGCCACCTCGTCGACGGCGGTGTGCACGGGCTCTTCGCTCTCGGTTCGACCAGCGAGGTCGCCTATCTGACCGACGCCCAGCGCTCCACCGCCCTGGAGACCGTGGTCACCGCGGCCGCCGGGCGCGTCCCGGTCCTCGCAGGGGTCATCGACACGACGACCGCCCGGGTCGTCGAGCACGCCCGGACCGCCGCGGAGCTCGGCGCGGACGCCCTCGTCGCGACCGCGCCGTTCTACACCCGTACGCACCCGAAGGAGGTCGCCGGGCACTTCCGCCGGCTGCGCGCCGCCGTCGACCTGCCCCTGTTCGCCTACGACATCCCGGTGGCCGTGCACTCCAAGCTCTCCGCCGCCCTGGTGCGCGAGCTCGCCGAGGACGGCACCCTCGCCGGCCTCAAGGACAGCAGCGGTGACGAGGGCGGGCTGCGCAGGCTCGTCGTGGAGCTCGGCGGGCGCGAGGGCCGTGCCCGGGGTCCCGTGCCGCACTTCAGCGTGCTGACCGGTTCCGAACTCACCGTGGACGCGGCGCTGCTGGCCGGGGCCGACGGTGTCGTGCCCGGCATCGGCAATGTGGACCCGGCCGGCTACGTCCGGCTCTACGACGCCGCGCGGGCCGGCGACTGGGCGCTCGCCGCCCGGGAGCAGGAGCGGCTCATCGAGCTGTTCGCCATGGTCGACGTCGGTCCGGAGCAGGACATGGGCCGCAGCTCCTCGGCGCTCGGCTCCTTCAAGGAGGCGCTGCGGCTTCTCGGTGTCATCGACAACGGCGCCACCGCCTTCCCGCAGATCCCGCTGTCCGCAGAGTCCGTCGCCCTCGTCGCGGAGCGGCTGCGCGGCGCCGGTCTCCCGCCGGTCCGATGAACGCGGCGGCGACCGGGGCCGCGGTGATCGGCCTCGATCTCGGCGGCACGAAGATCGCGGCGGCCCTCTTCGCCGCCGACGGCACGGTGCTGGCCCGGCACACCCGGCCCACCCCGGCCCGGGACGGCGCGGCCGCGGTGCTCGACGCGCTCGCCGCGGCGGCGGCCGAGGTGGACCCCGGCCGGCGGGCCACGGCGCTCGGCATCGCCGCGGCCGGGGTCGTCGATCCCCGCAGCGGGATGGTCACCAGTGCCACCGACTCGATCAGCGGCTGGGCGGGCACCGCGCTCGGCGCGGGCCTCGCGGACCGTACGGGTCTGGCGGTGGCCTGCGACAACGACGTACGCGCCACCGCCGGACCGGAGCTCGCCGCGATGGCGGACCGCCACGGTTCGCTGCTGTTCGCCGCCGTCGGCACGGGGGTGGGCGGTGCCCTCGCGGTCGACGGGCGGATGCTGCACGGCGCGTCCGGTATCGCCGGCCACCTCGGCCATCTGCCCAGCTCCGAGGCGGCAGGACTGCCCTGCACCTGCGGGGCCACCGGACATCTGGAGGTCATCGCCTCCGGTCCGGGCATCACCGCGCACTACGAGCGTCTCACCGGCACCCGGGTGGACCGGCTCGAAACGGTCGCCGGCCGTGCCGCCCAGGGAGAACAGGCCGCCGTACACGCCGTCACCACGGGGGCGACGGCCGCCGGACGGGTCCTCGGCGGCCTCGCCAACGCGCTCGGCCCCGACCGGGTCGTCGTCGGAGGCGGGGTCCCCCGGATCGGCGCGCTGTACGGCGACGCGCTGGCCGCCGCCTTCGCCGCCGAGCTGATGCCGCCGCTGCGCGGGCTCGTCCCCGAGCCGCCTCTCTTCGGTCACGACGCCGCCGTGCTGGGCGCCGCGGCTCTGACCACGACCCTTCCCCTCCACCACCCGGGAGCATTCCGATGACCGCACAGGATCTGGCCGACGCCCTCCGGGGCCGGTTGATCGTCTCCTGCCAGGCGCCCCCCGGCGACCCGATGCGGGAGACCTCCACCCTCGTACGCCTCGCCCTCTCCGCCGTCGCCGGCGGCGGCGCCGCGATCCGGGCCAACGAGCCGGAGGTCGTCGCCGCGATCGCGGACGCCGTGGACCTGCCGGTCATCGGCCTGTGGAAGGACGGCGACACCGGCGTCTACATCACCCCGACCGTCCGGCACGCTCTGGCGATCGTCGAGGCCGGTGCCGCCGTCGTCGCCGCCGACGCCACCGACCGGCCCCGCCCCGACGGCTCCACGTTCGCCGAGCTCGTCACCGCCGTGCACGCGGCGGGGGCCCTGGTCATGGCCGACGTCTCCACGCTCGCAGAGGGGATCGCCGCCGCCGGGCAGGGAGCGGACTTCGTCTCGACGACCCTGTCCGGCTACGTGCCGGGGACACCGGAGCAGACCGGCCCCGACCTGGACCTTGTGACATCTCTCTCGGCCGCGGTCTCTGTACCGGTCGTCGCCGAAGGACGTATCAATACCCCCGAGGAGGCTGCCCAGGCTCTCGCCCGCGGAGCCCACAGCGTCGTGGTCGGTACGGCCATCACCGCTCCCACCGCCCTGACCTCCCGCTTCGTCGCCGGCCTCGCCCGGCCCTGAGCAGCCCTCACCACGAGGGACGGCCGCCCGGCAACGAGCGCCGTCCCGCACCAGGAGCGCACCGTGCAGAAATCACCCTCCACGCTCCCCTGGTACCGCGAGGTGAGCGGTACCCAGTGGAAGTCCTTCTTCGCCGCCTGGATCGGCTACGTCCTCGACGGCTTCGACTTCGTCCTGATCACGCTCGTCCTCACCGAGATCAGCGACGACTTCGGCCTGAGTACGGTGCAGGCCGCCAGTCTGATCTCCGGCGCCTTCATCACCCGCTGGCTGGGCGGCGCCGTGCTGGGAGCCATCGGTGACCGGTACGGCCGCAAGATCTCGATGGTGCTGAGCATCCTGCTCTACTCGCTGGGCACCTTCGCCTGCGGGTTCGCCTGGAACTACCACAGCCTCTTCGCCGCCCGGCTGGCCATCGGCATGGGCATGGCCGGCGAGTACAGCGCCAGCGCCACGTACGTCATGGAGAGCTGGCCGGCCCGTGTCCGCAGCCGTGCGAGCGGCTTCCTGATCTCGGGATTCTCCGTCGGCTCGGTCCTCGCCGCCCAGGTCTACAACTGGGTGGTGCCCTCGCTCGGCTGGCGGTGGATGTTCTACCTGGGCCTGATACCCATCGCGGTCGCGCTGTGGATGCGGCGGGCCCTGCCTGAGGCCGAGGAGTGGACCGCGGACGTCGCGGACCAGGGCGCCAAGCCCAACCCGTTCCGGCCGTTGTTCCGGACCCCGCGGCTCGCCGTGGTCAACGCCGTGCTCGTGGTGGCCGCCACTCTCTCGCTGTTCCTGGTCTTCACTCCGGGCGGCGAGGGCCTCGTGCCGGTGCTGTCGGTGGTGGCGGGCCTGGCCCTCGTCGCGTTCGCCGTGCAGCTGGGCGGACGGCGGGGCCGGCTGCTGTACGTGTCGATGATCGTGACGCTGTTCTTCGCGTTCCTGTACTCCTGGCCCATCCAGGCACTGCTCCCCACCTATCTGAAGACCGAGCTGGGGTACACCACGGACCAGGTCACCGACGTCCTCTACTTCGCGGGCTTCGGAACCATGATCGGCTGCTGGGCGGCGGGCTTCCTCGGCGACTGGATCGGCGCCAGGAAGGCGTACGCGCTGACGCTGCTGGCCTCGCTGGCCTTCGTCTACCCGGTGTTCGCCGTGAAGGACAACCTGCTGGTGCTCGGCTGCCTGCTGTTCCTGCTCCAGGCCACCAGCTTCGGTATCTCCGGGCTGCTGCCGCGGTACATCGGCGGCCACTTCCCGACGGCGGGCCGAGGCGCCGCGCTCGGCTTCACCTACAACGTGGGAGCACTCGGCGGGGCCGTGGCACCGGTGCTCGGGGCGCACCTGGCGTCCGGGATGGACCTGGGCCGGGCGCTCGCGGTGCTGACCTTCGCGGGGACGGTGATCGTGGTGTTGCTGGTCGGCTTCGACGTGCCCGCACGGCTGAACCGGCTGACGGACCCCGACGCACAGGTGGACCACCTGGCCGAGCCCGACCGGGCCGCGGAACCGGAGAAGGCGGACCGCGTCGGTTAGCTCCGCTCCACGCGCAGG
>NZ_JBHWZS010000274.1:0-11580 GCF_042728155.1 Streptomyces sp. NPDC060209 | reverse complement strand
GCGGTTGTCACCGCCGGGCCTGTGGTGTGTCCGGCCCCGGGCCCGCCGGAGCGGATCCGGGGCCGTGAGGCAGCATGGGGTGCGTACGTCATGAGGCCGCACGCGAGTGCGCGGAGAACACGAGTGCGGGGAGACGCAGTGGAGAAGCCGAGGGTCGTCCTGGGGGTCAGCGGAGGCATCGCCGCGTACAAGGCCTGCGAACTGCTGCGCAGGCTGACCGAGTCCGGCCACGACGTACGGGTCGTGCCGACCGACGCGTCGCTGAACTTCGTCGGGGCGGCCACCTGGTCGGCCCTCTCCGGAAACCCCGTGTCGACCGAGGTCTGGGAGAGCGTGCACGAGGTGCCGCACGTCCGGATCGGGCAGGGAGCGGATCTCGTCGTGGTCGCCCCCGCCACCGCGGACATGCTCGCCAAGGCCGCCCACGGCCTGGCCGACGACCTCCTCACCAACACCCTGCTCACCGCACGCTGTCCGGTCGTCTTCGCGCCGGCGATGCACACCGAGATGTGGGAGCACCCCGCCACCCAGGAGAACGTCGCCACCCTGCGCCGCCGCGGCGCCGTCGTCATCGAGCCCGCGGTCGGCAGGCTCACCGGTGTGGACACGGGCAAGGGCAGGCTGCCGGACCCGGGGGAGATCTTCGAGGTCTGCCGGCGCGTGCTGACCCGCGGCCCCGGCGCCCCCGACCTCGCGGGCCGTCACGTGGTGATCAGCGCGGGCGGCACCCGTGAGCCGCTCGACCCCGTGCGCTACCTGGGCAACCGGTCCTCCGGCAAGCAGGGCTACGCCCTCGCCCGCACCGCCGTCGCGCGTGGGGCCCGGGTGACGCTGATCGAGGCCAACACGGGGCTCCCCGATCCCGCGGGCGCCGACGTCCTGCGTGCCGGGACCGCCGTCCAGCTGCGCGAGGCCGTGCTGAAGGCGGCGGCCGACGCCGATGTCGTGGTGATGGCCGCGGCGGTCGCCGACTTCCGGCCCACCGCCTACGCGACGGGGAAGATCAAGAAGAAGGACGGCCAGGAACCGGCCCCCATCGCGCTCGTCCGCAATCCCGACATCCTCGCCGAGGTCGCCGCGGACCGGGCCCGGCCGGGGCAGGTCGTCGTCGGATTCGCCGCCGAGACCGACGACGTCCTCACCAACGGGCGCGAGAAGCTCCGCCGCAAGGGGTGTGACCTTCTCGTCGTGAACGAGGTGGGGGAGAGCAAGACCTTCGGGTCGGAGGAGAACGAAGCGGTCGTGCTCGGGGCCGACGGCGGCGAGACCGTTGTGCCGTACGGGCCCAAGGAAGCGCTTGCCGACACGGTGTGGGACCTGGTGGCGGCGCGTTTCGGTTAGATTGCACAAGCGCCGCTCCGGCGGCAGGAAAGTCACGACAATCGGCCTATATCTCGCACCCGGAAGGAGGGATTGTCGTACCGCCGTCAACAGTGCCGCAGGTCACAGACCTCCCAAGGGGCGAGACGCGTGACCCAATCACCGGAAGCGACCGATAAACTGGTCGACGGAATGTGCCGGGCGCAGCTCCCGGAGTTCCATCAATGATCAGCCAGCAGCCGCTGCAACCCCAGGGAGCGATGTGTCCCGCCGTCTCTTCACCTCGGAGTCCGTTACCGAGGGCCACCCCGACAAGATCGCTGACCAGATCAGCGACACGATTCTCGACGCGCTCCTGACCGAGGACCCCTCCTCGCGCGTCGCCGTCGAGACCTTGATCACCACTGGTCTGGTGCATGTCGCGGGTGAGGTCACGACCAAGGCCTACGCCGACATCCCCAACCTTGTGCGCAACAAGATCCTGGAGATCGGCTACGACTCCTCCAAGAAGGGCTTCGACGGAGCCTCCTGCGGCGTCTCGGTGTCCATCGGGGCGCAGTCCCCGGACATCGCCCAGGGCGTCGACACCGCGTACGAGAAGCGTGTCGAGGGCGACGAGGACGAGCTCGACAAGCAGGGCGCGGGCGACCAGGGGCTGATGTTCGGCTACGCCTGCGACGAGACGCCCGAGCTGATGCCTCTGCCGATCTACCTCGCGCACCGGCTCTCGCGCCGGCTCTCCGAGGTCCGCAAGAACGGGACCATCCCGTACCTGCGCCCGGACGGCAAGACCCAGGTCACCATCGAGTACGACGGCGACAAGGCCGTCCGCCTCGACACGGTCGTCGTCTCCTCGCAGCACGCCTCCGACATCGACCTGGACTCGCTGCTCGCGCCCGACATCCGCGAGTTCGTCGTCGAGCACGTCCTGAACCAGCTCATCGAGGACGGCATCAAGCTGGACACCGAGGGCTACCGCCTGCTGGTGAACCCGACCGGCCGCTTCGAGATCGGCGGCCCGATGGGCGACGCCGGCCTCACCGGCCGCAAGATCATCATCGACACCTACGGCGGCATGGCCCGTCACGGCGGCGGTGCCTTCTCCGGCAAGGACCCGTCCAAGGTCGACCGCTCGGCCGCCTACGCCATGCGCTGGGTCGCCAAGAACGTCGTCGCGGCCGGGCTCGCCACCCGCTGCGAGGTCCAGGTCGCGTACGCGATCGGCAAGGCCGAGCCGGTGGGCCTGTTCGTCGAGACCTTCGGCACCGCCGCGGTCGACACGGAGAAGATCGAGCACGCCATCGGCGCGGTCTTCGACCTCCGCCCGGCCGCGATCATCCGCGACCTCGACCTGCTCCGCCCGATCTACGCCCAGACCGCGGCGTACGGACACTTCGGCCGCGAGCTCCCCGACTTCACCTGGGAGCGCACCGACCGCGTGGACGCGCTGCGCGAGGCGGCGGGGCTGTAGCACGCCGGCAGTCCTTCACGCCGGGGCCCCGGACACCGTACGAGGTGTCCGGGGCCCCGGCGTGTGCGGCCGCCAGGGGGGCAGGGGGCAGCTCTTGACGACGGCCGGGACGTGTCAGTGGCGTCTGGTAGGAATGTGGCTGTGAGCAGCGACGACGAGCGGTCCGAGGAGCCCGGGTCCGGGGCACCGGAGCAGCTTGCGTTCATCCGGGAGACGGTGCGCCGGGCCAAGGTGCCGCGGGCCAAGCCGCGTACCTGGCGGGGCGCCCCGCTCGCCGAGGAGCTGCCGGTCGCCCGCGTCCTGGTGAACAAGGGCGCACTCCACCTCGATCAGTACTTCGACTACGCCGTCCCCGAGGAGCTCGACGCCGACGCGCAGCCGGGCGTCCGCGTCCGGGTGCGGTTCGGGGCCGGAGGACGTCAGGTCCGCGGCGGGAGGCGCGAGGGCGGCGGGCTGATCGACGGCTTCCTGATCGAGCGGCGGGCCTCGTCGGACTACCAGGGCGCCCTCGCGGCCCTCGCCTACGTCGTCTCACCCGAGCCGGTGCTCGGCCCGGAGCTGCTCGATCTCTCGCGGGCCGTGGCCGACCGCTACGCCGGCAGCCTCGCGGACGTGCTCCAGCTTGCCGTGCCACCGAGGAACGGCCGCGCCGAGGGCAAGCCGTCGCCCGCGCCCCTGCCGGCGCCCCCCGCCCCGTCGCCCGGGTCCTGGGAGCGGTATGCCCAGGGCCCCGGATTCCTGCGGGCGCTCGCGGAGGGAGGGGCGCCGCGGGCCGTGTGGACCGCGCTGCCCGGACCGCACTGGCCCGAGGAGATCGCCCGCGCCATGGCAGCGACCCTGGCCTCGGGCCGGGGCGCGCTCGTCGTCGTGCCGGACGGGCGGAGCGCGGGGAGGGTCGACGCCGCGCTCACCGCGGTGCTGGGGGAGGGGCGCCACGCGCTGCTGACCGCCGACTCCGGACCGGAGAAGCGCTACCGGCAGTGGCTGGCGGTGGCGCGCGGCTCCGTGCGCGCGGTGGTCGGGACAAGGGCCGCGATGTTCGCCCCGGTCGCCGACCTCGGCCTGGTCGCCCTCTGGGACGACGGGGACTCCAGCCACAGCGACGACAACGCACCCTTCCCGCACGTCAGGGAGGTCCTGGAGCTGCGGGCGGCGCACGGTCGCTGCGCGTTCCTGCTGGGCGGGACGAGCTGCACGGTGGAGGCCGCCCAGCTGGTCGAGAGCGGCTGGGCCCTGCCCCTGCGCGCGGACCGGGAGCAGCTGCGGATCGCGGCCCCCCTCGTGCGCACCGTCGGCGACGGGGAGCTCGCGCGGGACGGCGCGGCCCGCTCGGCCCGGCTGCCCAGCCTGGCCTGGCAGACCGTGAGGGACGGCCTGCGCAGCGGTCCCGTGCTCGTCCAGGTGCCACGCCGGGGTTACGCGCCCAGGCTGGCCTGCGAGCGCTGCCGTGAACCCGCGCGGTGCCGGCACTGCGCGGGGCCGCTGCAGGCGCCGGACCAGCAGGATCTCAACTGCGCCTGGTGCGGGCGGGCCGAGACGGCCTGGAGCTGCACGGCTTGCGGCGGCGTGCGGCTGCGGGCCCAGATCGTCGGCGCCCGGCGGACCGCCGAGGAGCTGGGGCGGGCGTTTCCCGCCGTCCCGGTGCGGACGTCGGGGCGGGACCATGTGCTGGACTCGGTGCCCGGCCAGCCCGCCCTCGTCGTCAGCACTCCCGGGGCGGAGCCGGTGGCAGAGGGCGGTTACGCGGCGGCGCTGCTGCTGGACGGCTGGGCGATGGTCGGCCGGCCCGACCTGCGGGCGGGCGAGGAGGCGCTGCGGCGCTGGACGGCCGCGGCCGCACTGGTGCGGGGCCAGCCGGAGGGCGGCACGGTGGTGATCGTGGCGGAGCCGACGCTGCGGCCCGTGCAGGCCCTGGTCCGCTGGGACCCGGTCGGCCACGCCCGCCGCGAACTCGCGGAACGCGCGGAGCTCGGTTTCCCGCCGGTCTCCCGAATGGCTTCGGTGACCGGACCGCCGGAGGCCGTGGCCGCCTACCTCGCCGGTGCGGAGCTGCCGCCCGAGGCGGAGGTGCTCGGCCCGGTGCCGGTGCCGGGAGCCACCCCCGGCAGGCCCCGCAGACAGGGGGACGCACCGCCCGGCGAGACCTGGGAGCGGGCGCTGGTCAGGGTCCCGCCAGGGCGGGGAGCGGCGCTGGCGGCCGCGCTGAAGGCGGCGCAGGCAGCACGGACGGCCAGAGGCACCGGGGATCCCGTACGGATCAGGATCGATCCGCCGGACATCGGCTGACAGGGCCCGGGAGGGGCGCCGTGTGTCAGCGGAACCCCGGCCCGTCCGGCGGGCCGTGTGTCCTGCGTCGCCGGACGGGCTCGCCGGGGATCACGGGACAGCCCTCAGCCGTTGCGGGGGCCGGGGAACGCGCCGGGACGGTCCGACGGCTGCGGCGGCATGGAGCGGGCCGCGGGCACGGCCGGTACGGGGGAGGAGGCCGGCACCGCACGGGTCTCGTTCTCAGGAGCGGCCTCGGCCGGCCCCGGCTGCGGGGTGCTGCGGCGTGCGCCGTAACGGCGGTGCACCGCCTGCTTGGTGACTCCGAGGGCGGAGCCCACGGCGTCCCACGAGAAGCCCAGCGAGCGGTCGAAGTCCACCGCGGCGGTGACCAGGGTCTCGACGCTGTCCCGCAGCTCCTGGGCGAGCCGGACCGTCGGGGCCGGCGCCCTCCCGTAGACGACGAAGCCCGCGGAGGGGCCGGAGCGGCGAGGACGGTAGACGTTGCCCAGCTGCGCAGTGAGGGTGCGCAGCGCGTCCACCTGCCGCCGGACCCGCTCGATGTCCCGCACCAACAGGTGCAGACTGGCACGCGCTTGGGCGTCGTGGGTTGCGTGGTCGGCCATGAACAAGCCTCTCGAACCGGCGTTGAAAGGGATCGGACCGCGCGGGGGCGGTCCACTTCGGTCAATCTCACTTGACCAACGCGTCACCCGGCCATGTGGTCACGCAATAGGGGCGTATGTGCTTATGCGCGGGGCGCACGGGCCTGCGTACGCCCCCCGGCCGCCGGGCCCGGACAGGCCGGGCGGGACCGCGGGGGCACCCCCTAGACTGGTGTGCTGCTCGCCACGTACGTTCCGCCCGAGAGGCAGTCCGCCACCCATGAAGCTCGTCTTCGCAGGCACCCCCGAGGTCGCCGTTCCCGCTCTGGACGCCCTTATCGCCTCCGGCCGCCACGAGGTGGCCGCCGTGGTGACCCGCCCCGACGCACCGGCCGGACGGGGGCGCCGACTGGTCGCCAGCCCGGTGGCCGAACGGGCCGAGGAGGCGGGCATCGAGGTCCTCAAGCCGGCCAAGCCGCGCGACGAGGACTTCCTGGCGCGGCTGCGGGAGATCGCGCCGGACTGCTGCCCCGTCGTCGCGTACGGCGCGCTGCTGCCCAAGGTGGCGCTCGACGTCCCCGCGCGCGGCTGGGTCAACCTGCACTTCTCGCTGCTGCCCGCGTGGCGCGGGGCCGCGCCCGTGCAGCACGCGGTGATGGCCGGGGACGAGGTCACCGGTGCGTCGACCTTCCTGATCGAGGAGGGGCTGGACTCGGGACCGGTGTACGGCGTCCTGACCGAGGAGGTCCGGCCCACCGACACCAGCGGTGATCTGCTCACCCGGCTCGCCTTCGCCGGAGCCGGACTGCTGGCGGCGACCATGGACGGCATCGAGGACGGCACCCTGCACGCCGTCCCGCAGCCCGCCGAGGGCGTCACCCTCGCGCCCAAGATCACCGTCGAGGACGCCCAGGTGCAGTGGTCCGAGCCCGCGCTACGGGTGGACCGTGTGGTGCGCGGCTGCACGCCCGCCCCGGGGGCATGGACCCTCTTCCGCGGGGAACGCCTCAAGCTGGTCCAGGCCGCGCCGGTCCTGGACCGCACCGATCTGGCCCCGGGCGAGCTGTCCGCGGGCAAGAACAACGTGTACGTGGGCACCGGCTCGCACGCCGTGGAGCTCCTCTGGGTCCAGCCCCAGGGCAAGAAGCCGATGAAGGCCGCCGACTGGGCGCGCGGCGTGCGCATCGCCCACGGTGAGCTGCTGGGCCTCTGAGGGCCCGGGGCGGGCGCCCCGGGGCCGGCGACGGCCTCGGGACGGGCGTCGGGGAGCCGGCGACGTACGCTGGACGGGTTCGCCCCCTCACCATCAGCGGAGCACCTTTCACGTGAACGACCAGCAGCGTCGCCGTCCCGCCAAGACCCACCGCCGGCCCCAGAAGGACCCGGTCCGGTTCCTCGCCTTCGAGGTGCTCAGGGCAGTCGACGAGCGCGACGCCTACGCCAACCTCGTCCTCCCCCCACTGCTCAAGAAGGCGCGTGCCAAGGGCGACTTCGAGGGCAGGGACGCGGCGCTGGCGACCGAGCTGGTCTACGGGACCCTGCGCCGTCAGGGCACCTACGACGCGATCGTCGCCGCCTGCATCGACCGGCCGCTGCGCGAGGTCGACCCGCCGGTGCTCGACGTGCTCAACATGGGCGTCCACCAGCTGCTCGGCACCCGCATCCCGACCCACGCGGCCGTCTCGGCCAGCGTGGAGCTGGCGCGGGTGGTGCTGGGCGAGGGCCGCGCCAAGTTCGTCAACGCTGTGCTGCGCAAGGTCTCCGCGCACGACCTCGACGAATGGGTGGAGCGCGTCGCGCCCTCGTACGACGAGGACGCCGAGGAACACCTCTCCGTCGTCCATTCGCACCCCCGCTGGGTCGTCTCGGCGCTCTGGGACGCCCTGGGCGGCGGACGCGCCGGGATCGAGGACCTGCTCGAGGCGGACAACGAGCGCCCCGAGGTGACGCTGGTCGCCCGCCCCGGCCGCTCGACCACCGACGAGCTGCTGGAGGCGCTCGGCGAGGAGAGCGGCCTTCCGGGCCGCTGGTCGCCGTACGCCGTGCGGATGGCCGAGGGCGGCGAGCCCGGTGCCCTCGCCGCCGTACAGGACGGCAGCGCCGGCGTGCAGGACGAGGGCAGCCAGCTCGTCGCCGCCGCCCTGGCCGCCGCACCGGTCGAGGGCAGGGACACCCGGTGGCTCGACGGCTGCGCCGGCCCGGGCGGCAAGGCCGCGCTGCTGGCCGCGCTCGCCGCCGGACGCGGGGCCACCCTGCTGGCCGCGGAGAAGCAGCCGCACCGCGCCCGGCTCGTCGAGCGCACTCTGGCGGGCAACCCGGGTCCCTACCAGGTGATCACCGCCGACGGGACCCGGCCTCCGTGGCAGCCCGGCTCCTTCGACCGGGTCCTCATGGACGTACCGTGCTCCGGCCTCGGCGCGCTGCGCCGCCGCCCCGAAGCTCGCTGGCGTCGCCGCGCGCAGGACCTGGAGAGCTTCGCCCCCCTGCAACGCGGCCTGCTGCGCGAGGCGTTGAAGGCCGTGCGGATCGGCGGGGTCGTCGGCTACGCGACCTGCTCGCCACATCTCGCGGAGACCAGGGTCGTCGTCGAGGACGTGCTCAAGGGGCGCGGCGGCGCACCGGTCGAGGCGGAGTGGGTCGATGCCCGTCCGCTGCTGCCCGGGGTGCCCGCACTGGGCGAGGGGCCCGACATCCAGCTGTGGCCCCACCTGCACGGCACGGACGCGATGTACCTGGCCCTGCTGCGCCGCACGGGCTGACGCGGCGCGGCACCCGCGCGGGCCGTCGGTCAGCGCGGACGGTCGCCCGAGACGGCGACACGCTCGGCCACCCTGCGGTGCGGGGCGTAGTCGTTCACCGCGTAGTGCTGCGTCGCCCGGTTGTCCCAGAACGCGACGTCGCCCGCGCGCCAGGTGAAGCGCACCTGGTACTCGGGCACATGAGCCTGCTGGAACAGCAGGCGCAGCATCCGGTCGCTCTCCTCCTGGTCCCAGCCCACGATCCGGGTGGTGAACGAGGTGTTGACGAAGAGCATCCGGCGACCGGTGTCGGGATGCGTCCGCACCACCGGGTGCTCGACCGGCGGGAAGCGGTCCTGGAAGGGGAGCAGGCGCTCCGGCGGGGTGAACCGCGCGAAACCCGGCACGAAGTCGTGCACCGCGCGCGCCCCCTCCAGACGTGCCTTCACCTCCGGCGGGAGATTGTCGTACGCGGCTGCCATGTCGGCCCACATCGTGTCGCCGCCGTACGGAGGCACCTCGCGCAGGTGGAGGACCGCGCCGAGTGCGGGACGCTCGCGGAACGTCACATCGGTGTGCCAGACGTTCTCGAAGCTCGGCGTGGACGAGCGGTCGAAGCGCGCCACCTCCGGATCGTCCCCGGCGGCCAGCAGCGGGTTGGTCTCCAGCTCGCCCCAGTTGCGGGCGAAGGCACGCTGCTCGGCCGAGCTGGGGTGCTGCCCCCGGAAGAAGAGGACCTTCCACTCCAGCAGCGCCCGGTCGAGCTCCTCGCGCACGGCGGGCGCGATGGGGCGGGTCAGGTCGACACCTCCGATCTCGGCACCGATGACCGGACCGAGCGGAACGACGTCGAACAGCGTGTAGGGCCGGTCGGGCTGCCCCGGCGCCAGCCTGCGCAGCTCGCGGCGGCCCTCGTACAGCCCGTCGGGAGGCAGCCGGGAGGCGCGCAGCGCGGGGCCGGAACCGATGGACGTGGTGAGGGACATGGGGACTCCTGTCTGCGTGGGGGTGTGCGGGGCCGCCCGCACGGGACGGGCGGCCCGTCTCGGCTCAGCGGGCCGCGTCGCGCACCGCCGCGCCGATCTCGGCGCGCAGCGCGGCGTACTCGGGCAGCCCTCGCAGCCCGTCCGGGTCGTCGTTCCCGGTACGGGGCAGGGGGATGGGGACGTCCAGGGCGACAGTGCCCGGGCCGGCGCTCAGGACGACCGCGCGGGTACCGAGGAACACGGCCTCGTCCACGCTGTGCGTGACGAAGACCGACGTGATCCCCGTCCGGGAGCTGACCGTGCGCAGATCCTCCTGGAGCCGCTCACGGGTGAGCGCGTCCAGGGCGGCGAACGGCTCGTCGAGCAGCAGCAGGTCCTTGCCGCCGGCCAGGGCCCGGGCGATGGCCACCCGCTGCTGCTGGCCCCCCGAGATCTGCCAGGTCCTGCGTCGTGCGGTGCCGGCCAGCCCGACCCGCTCCAGCAGCTCCTCGACGCGCCCGGGGCGTTCGGCCCGGGGGACTCCCGCGTAGCGCAGCGCCAGGGAGATGTTCTCCCCGACCGTGCGCCAGGGGAACAGCCGTGGCTGCTGGAAGACGACACCCGCATGACGCCCCGGCTCCGGTGCCCCGCCGTGCACGGTCACGTCTCCGGAGGAGGCGTGCTCGAAGCCGGCGATCAGCCGCAGCAGTGTGCTCTTCCCGCTCCCGGACGGGCCCACGAGCACAAGGAACTCCCCGGCCGGGACGTCGAGCGACAGCGGGCCGAGGGCGGTCACGGCGTCCGCGCCGCGACCGTAGCGATGGGTCACCCCACGCACGGACACGGCGGGCGTGACGGTTGCCGCAGCGGCTTCCCGGACGCCGTCCCGGGCATCGGCTCGGCGGTCATCCGGAGACGGCATCGCTCAGTCCTTCCACGTACACGGCCTTCTCCAGCTCCGAGAGCTCCGGTGCGGCCGGGATCTGCTTCTGTCCCGCCAGGAACTCTGCCGCACTGTGCAGGTTCTCCGCCAGGCCGCCCACCTGCCCGGGGCGGCCCAGCCACTTGTCGTCGGCCTGTTCGGCCGGCTTGAGGAAGATGCCCTGCTTCAGCTGGGCGGCGGCGTCCTGGGGGTTGATCCCGAGCTGCTTGCCGACGGCTTCGGCGGCGGCCGACGGGTCGTCATGAATGAGGTCCAGGGCTTGTGCCTGGGCCTTGCGCCAGGCCGTGATGACCTCGGGCTGCTTCTCGATGAAGGCGGTGGACGCCACCCCCAGGTCGAGTGTGGGCTTCCCGGCCGCGGCCAGTTCCCGGCTGGAGACCAGGGTCTTGCCGGTCTTCCCGAGTTCGTCGAGCGTGGGCAGCCAGACGTAGGCGGCGTCGATGTCCCCGCGCGACCACGCCGCGACGATGTCCTGCGGTTCGAGGTCGAGCAGATCGACCTTCGACGCGTCCACGCCCGACTTGTCGAGCGCGGCGAGCAGGCTGTAGTGCGAGGTGGAACTGAAGGGGGTGGCGACCTTGCGGCCCGCCAGATCCTTGACGTCCTTGATGCCGGAGCCGTCACGGGCCACCAACGCCTCGTTGTCACCGGCGACATCCAGCACCCAGGTGACCTGGTACGGGATGTTGAGCGGCTCGGACAGACCGCGCGCCACCGGGCTGGAGCCGATCGCGGCCAGATCGACCGAGCCCGCGACGAACGCGGTGTTGATGCTCGCCCCGGAGTCGAATTTGATCCACTTGATGGTGTGGTCCGGCAGGGCCTTCTCCAGCAGGCCTTTCTCCTTCACGATCAAGTCGCCGCTGGGGAAGGCCTGGTAGCCGATCCGGATCGTACTGCCGCCGCCCTGGTCGTCACCGCCTCCGCCACCGCCGGTACCGCAGGCCGTGACGACGACGAGTGCCCCCAGAGCCGCGGCGAGCATGGAGGTGCGGCGCAGACCGCGTGTTCCGGGCATGGCGTAGTCCTTCGTTCGTTGGTCGGAGGGGATCGGCACAGGGAGGCAGCCGGAGGGGTGGTACGGGGCTGGAGGGTCACGAAAGCCGGCGCCAGGGCGCGAGCCGGTTCTCGGCACCCCGCAGCAGGGCGTCGATCAGCAGGCCGGAGACGCCGATCGCGAAGAGTCCGAGGACGACCACGTCGGACTGGTTGTAGCGCTGGGCGTCACGGATCATGCCGCCGATGCCGGGCAGTCCGTTGACGGTTTCGGCGG
>NZ_JBHWZS010000273.1:0-11600 GCF_042728155.1 Streptomyces sp. NPDC060209 | reverse complement strand
GAGGAGGGAGGCATGCCTCCCTCCTCCGCCGACAACGCGGCGAGGTGCGGCACCAGGGCACGCGAGCCCGGCAAGATCCAAACGAGAGGCGCTGGACCTGGGGCGCGTCAGCCGGCGTGCCGCCGGGCCCGCAGGGCCAGGCTCAGGGCGAGCACCGACTGCGGGTCGTCCAGGTCGGTGCCCAGCAGCTCGCCGATGCGGGCCAGCCGGTTGTAGAGCGTCTGCCGGTTCAGATGCAGCTCGCGTGCGGCCTCCGCCTTGCGGCCCGCGTGAGCGAGGTACGCCTCCAGCGTGGGCAGCAGCGCGGGACGCGAGGTCCGGTCGTGTTCGAGCAGTGGACCGATCGCCCGGTCCACGAAGGACGCCAGGTCCCGGTGGTCCCGCAGCCGCCACAGCAGCAGATCGATGTCCAGCCTGCGCGCGTCGTACCAGGGGCGCTCCCCGAGCCCCTGCGCGGCCGTCGCCGCCTCCGCCGCGTGCCGCAGCCCAGCGCCCGCCGCCGCCCAGCCACCCGCGGCCCCGACCACCACGACGACCGGCGTACGGTCCCCGGCCCGTTCCAGGCCCGCCCGGGCGGCCCCGGCCCGCAGCGCCACCGCCACCCGGTCCGCGAGCGCCGTGCGCGTGGTCCCCGGGCGCAGCGCCAGCAACAGCGGAACCCTGCCCTCCACCGGGCGTACCCCCACCAGCACCGGCGCTCCCACCGCCGCGAGCTCCTCCGCCACGGCCCTGGCCAGCAGCGCCCAGCTGCCGGAGGGCGCCGACTCGGGGGCGAGCCGCATCACCACGGGCAGGAGCGGATCCCCGCCCGGCCTGAAGCCCAGGACGCCGGCCTGCGCGGGAGCGCCCTCGGGAGCGATCCGGCCCTCGGCGAGATCCGTGAGGAAGTCACCGCGTCCGCGCGCCGCCACCTCCTCCTCCTGGCGGGCCTGCATCAGCACGACCGCCAGGATGCCGGCGGCCCGCTCGGCCGCCATCCGGTGCACCGTCACCAGCGGGCCCGACACCGCGAGCAGCACCAGCCGGGCCCGTACGGAACCCGCCCCGAGCCCGCCGCCCGGCACCTCCACCAGGACCGAGCCGGCCGGCGGCGCCTCACGGGCGGTGCGTGCCCCGCGCAGCCCCTCCCAGACCTGGAGCGGGTCGGCGCCCACCGGCCCGGTCCCCGTACCCGCGGCGAAGAGCAGCCGGCCGTCCGGGGTCTCCAGGAAGACCGGGTTCGCGGCGAAGTCCGCCAGGATCCCCAGGACCTGCGGCACCCCGCCGCCGCCCAGCAGCGCCTGTGTGCACCGCCGGTGGACCTCCTCCGCCCGCTGGAGCAGGGCGTAGTGGCCGTTGACGATCTCGGTGTGGATCTCCTCGGTCACCGCCACGAACGGCACCTCGCGGTGCAGCTGGACGAGCGGCAGCCCCGCCGTCCGTGCCGCCTCCACGATCGCCGCGGGCAGCCGGCTGAAGCGCGGGCCGAGCTCCACGACCAGGGCGGCGATGCCGCGGTCGGCCAGCTTGCGGACGAAGGCGCGCTGGTCGGCGGGCCGGGATCCGAGGCCGAGCCCCGTCGTGAGCAGCAGCTCCCCGCCCTTGAGGAGTGCGGGGATATTGGGCGCCTCACCGGCGTGCACCCAGCGCACCGTACGGTCCAGGCGGTCCGCGCAGGTCAGTACCTCTGGGAGCCCGCCGCGCAGCCCCGGCAGCTCCAGCGCCCGCCGCACGGTGATCCCGCCCTCTGTTTCCACCGGCTCCGGCCTCGTGCTTCCACTCGTGCGCCCGCGCGCTCGTGTACGTGCGGCGCGAACGGCCCCGGTGTGGAAGCTACCGGGCCCCGCCGGGGCTCGTCACACCATGGCCACCGCGGGCTTGACGTTGTGATTGAGGTGGAACACGTTGTCCGGGTCGTACCGTGCCTTGACCCGGGACAGCCGCTCGTAGGCGTGCTCGCCGAACCCGGCCATGACCCGTTCCTGCCCCTCGCGGCCGATGAAGTTGAGGTAGACCGCGCCGTTCGCCCACGGCATCATCGTGGCGCGCACCTCGCGCACCCACTCCCTGACCCGTTCGTCGTCCGCCTCGCTCTCCCAGACACCGAAGGGGTGCACGGCCCACGGGGAGGAGCGCCAGGGCAGCGGGTAGTCGGCGGGCCCCCGCGCCACCGCGCCGCCCATGGGGAACAGCACATGCTGTGAGTTCGTGGGGACGGGCAATGTGCCCGCGCCCGCGCAGAAGGCCGCCGCCGCCTCGTCGGGGAAACCGTCCAGATACTCCGCCGACCAGTAGTTCCGCATGCCGGGCGGATCGTCGAGCATGCACTGCAGGTCCGCGTACGGAATCGTGTCGACGACCTCCGCCTCGTGCTCCAGCGCCAGCAGGGGTGCGGCCACGTCGCGTGCCTCCGCCTGCGTGCCGGCGAAGGTGATCAGTGCCGCACAGACGAGATGGCCCACCAGGGTCTCGGGCACCCACTCCTCGGGCGGCCCGGTGATGTAGATGCAGGCGCCGCCCGCCGCGTCCGGGGCGGACTCCATCACGTCGCGGTACGTACGGACCGCTTCGGGCCCGTTCTCCGGGCGGAAGAGCACCAGCACCATGCTCATCGCCGGCAGGTCGTGCAGTCGCAGCGTCAGCGAGGTGACCACACCGAAATTGCCGCCGCCGCCGTGCAGGGCCCAGAAGAGCTCGGGGTTCTCGTCGGCGCTCGCGCGCACGGTGCTGCCGTCGGCGGTCACCACGTCGGCGGCCAGCAGGTTGTCGCAGGCCAGTCCGAACTTGCGCTCCAGCCACCCCGAGCCGCCGCCCAGCGTGAAGCCGCCGACGCCGGTGGTGGAGACCCGCCCGCCCGTGGTCGCCAGGGCATGGGGCTGGGTGGCACGGTCCAGGTCGCTCATGACGGCGCCGCCGCCGACGCTGGCCGACCGGGCGTCCCGGTCGACGCTCACCGCACGCATCCGGCGCAGGTCGATCACGAGACCGCCTTCGCTCAGTGCCATGCCCGCGACGCTGTGACCGCCCCCGCGCACCGCGACCTCCAGCTCCTGGTCACGTGCGACGGCGAGCGCCCGCGCGACGTCCGCATCGGAGGCGCACTGTGCCACCACCGCGGGTCTGCGGTCGATCATGCTGTTGAAGACGGTACGGGCCTCGTCGTAGCCCGGGTCGCCGGGAGCGTGGACCTCACCGGCGAAATCGGAGCGGAGGCCGGTCAGAGCGGCATCCGGCAGGGATGTTCGGGGCGTCATGCTGTGCCCCCTTCGCAGGGCGTGACAGGACCCTTCCATCGTAGGTCCGGCCTCGGACTTCGGCCGTTCCGCAGAGTCCTGTCACGTCCTTCGGATCAGCCGACGTACGCCCCGCTGGCCGTCAGTCGAAGCGCCGTGTCGATCAGCGGCACATGGCTGAACGCCTGCGGGAAGTTCCCCACCTGGCGCTGGAGCCCCGAGTCCCACTCCTCGGCCAGCAGGCCGAGGTCGTTGCGGAGGGACAGCAGCTTCTCGAAGAGCCGGCGGGCCTCGTCGACCCGGCCGATCATCGCCAGGTCGTCCGCCAGCCAGAAGGAGCAGGCCAGGAACGCGCCCTCGTCGCCCTCCAGGCCGTCGACGCCGGCGTCGTCGCCCTCGGTGGGGTAGCGCAGGACGAAGCCGTCCTCCGTGGACAGCTCCCGCTGGATCGCCTCGATCGTGCCGATGACGCGCTTGTCGTCAGGAGGCAGGAAGCCCATCTGCGGAATCAGCAGCAGGGACGCGTCCAGCTCCTGGGAGCCGTAGGACTGGGTGAAGGTGTTGCGCTCGGGGTCGTAGCCCCGCTCGCAGACGTCGCGGTGGATGTCGTCACGCAGCTGGTGCCACCGCTCCAGCGGTCCCTCCGCGTCCCCGGACTCGATCAGCTTGATCGTGCGGTCGACGGCGACCCAGGCCATCACCTTGGAGTGCACGAAGTGCCGGCGCGGCCCACGCACCTCCCAGATGCCCTCGTCCGGCTCGTCCCAGTGCTTCTCCAGGTAGCTGATCAGCTTGAGCTGGAGGCCCATCGCGTAGTCGTTGCGGGTCAGCCCCGTCATGTGCGCCAGGTGCAGCGCCTCGGTGACCTCGCCGTACACGTCGAGCTGGAGCTGGTTCGCCGCACCGTTGCCGACCCGGACCGGGGCGGAGTTCTCGTACCCGGGCAGCCAGTCCAGCTCGGCCTCGCCGAGCTCCCGCTCACCCGCGATGCCGTACATGATCTGCAGGTTCTCCGGGTCGCCGGCGACGGCCCGCAGCAGCCACTCGCGCCAGGCGCGGGCCTCCTCGCGGTACCCCGTACGCAGCAGGGAGGAGAGCGTGATCGCCGCGTCCCGCAGCCAGGTGTAGCGGTAGTCCCAGTTCCGCGAGCCGCCGATGTCCTCCGGCAGGGAGGTGGTCGGAGCGGCCACGATGCCGCCGGTCGGCGCGTAGGTGAGCGCCTTCAGCGTGATCAGCGAACGGACCACGGCCTCCCGGTAGGGACCGTGGTACGTGCACTGGTCGACCCACTCGCGCCAGAAGTTCTCGGTCGCCTCCAGGGACGACTCCGGTTCCGGCACACTCGGCGGCTCGTGGTGCGAGGGCTGCCAGCTGATGGTGAACGCGATCCGGTCGCCCGGGGCCACGGTGAAATCGGAGTACGTCGTCAGATTCTGGCCGTACGTCTCCGTGTCCGTGTCCAGCCACACCGAGTCGGGCCCGGCGACGGCGACCGTACGGCCGTCGACCTTGTGCACCCAGGGGGTGACCCGTCCGTAACTGAAACGCATCCGCAGCTCGGAGCGCATCGGCACCCGGCCGCTCACGCCTTCCACGATGCGGATGAGCTGAGGGGCTCCGTCACGCGGCGGCATGAAATCGGTCACGCGGACCGTGCCGCGGGGGGTGTCCCACTCCGATTCCAGGATGAGCGAGTCGCCACGATAGCGGCGCCGGTCGGCCGGAGGGGGCTCAGCCCCCTCCGGGCGGGCGGGGCCCAGCCGCCAGAAGCCGTTCTCCTCGGTGCCGAGAAGTCCGGCGAAAATTGCGTGTGAATCGAAACGTGGGAGGCACAGCCAGTCCGCTGTGCCGTCCCGGCAGACCAGGGCTGCGGTCTGCATGTCTCCGATGAGTGCGTAATCCTCGATGCGCCCGGCCACGTGCGTCTCCAGTCGAACGGCCATGTCGCCCCGCAGGGCGCTTACTGCTGGTCAAGGGGTCGTTGTAATAGAACCGACGAGCTCTTGCGCGGGTGAGCGGGCTGGGGTGGAGCCGCTGGGCCGGCCAACTCGGCAGCGAGTGTCCGAGCAGGATACGACGCACCCGGGAGATCCGCGCGACTGTCCACAGGTTGTCCGTCGCCTGTCACCGGCGAATGGGTGGGACCTGAAACGGACGTGGTGATCTTGTGACCGCGACGGGGGAGGCATGGCCGGAAGCGGCCTCCCTTCGTCGCTGTTACCCTGGTAGCCCGTGGACCGGTGGTCGTCCCGACAGTGGACGAGGCCCCCGAACCGCAGCGACGGCACCTCCGGAAATCTCCGTACGGCACGCCGGCACGCACCTCACGATCGCGACCACGGGAGCCCCCTTTGGCTATGCAGCCCACATCCACGACGACCAAGCACATCTTCGTCACCGGGGGTGTCGCCTCCTCCCTCGGCAAGGGTCTGACTGCCTCCAGCCTGGGTGCCCTGCTCAAGGCTCGTGGCCTCCGGGTCACCATGCAGAAGCTCGACCCCTACCTCAACGTCGACCCCGGCACGATGAACCCCTTCCAGCACGGTGAGGTGTTCGTCACCAACGACGGCGCCGAGACCGACCTGGACATCGGCCACTACGAGCGCTTCCTCGACGTCGATCTCGACGGCTCGGCCAACGTCACCACGGGCCAGGTCTACAACACCGTGATCGCCAAGGAGCGCCGCGGCGAGTACCTCGGGGACACCGTCCAGGTCATCCCGCACATCACCAACGAGATCAAGCACCGCATCCGCCGCATGGCGACCGACGACGTGGACGTCGTCATCACCGAGGTCGGCGGCACGGTCGGCGACATCGAGTCGCTCCCCTTCCTGGAGACGGTCCGCCAGGTCCGCCACGAGGTCGGCCGCGACAACGTCTTCGTCGTGCACATCTCGCTGCTGCCCTACATCGGCCCGTCCGGCGAGCTGAAGACCAAGCCCACCCAGCACTCCGTCGCCGCCCTGCGCAACATCGGTATCCAGCCGGACGCCATCGTGCTGCGCGCCGACCGCGACGTCCCGACCGCCATCAAGCGCAAGATCTCGCTGATGTGCGACGTCGACGAGACCGCCGTGGTGGCCTGCAAGGACGCCCGGTCGATCTACGACATCCCCAAGGTGCTGCACACCGAGGGCCTGGACGCCTACGTCGTCCGCAAGCTCGACCTGCCGTTCCGTGACGTCGACTGGACCACCTGGGACGACCTGCTGGACCGCGTCCACAACCCCGACCACGAGGTCACCGTCGCCCTGGTCGGCAAGTACATCGACCTGCCCGACGCCTACCTCTCGGTCACCGAGGCCATCCGGGCCGGCGGCTTCGCGAACAAGGCCCGCGTCAAGGTCAAGTGGGTCGCCTCCGACGACTGCAAGACCCCGGCCGGCGCGCAGAAGCAGCTCGGTGACGTCGACGCCGTCTGCATCCCCGGCGGTTTCGGCGAGCGCGGAGTGGTCGGCAAGGTCGGCGCCATCCAGTACGCCCGCGAGAACAAGGTGCCGCTGCTCGGCCTCTGCCTCGGCCTGCAGTGCATCGTGATCGAGGCCGCGCGCAACCTCGCCGGCATCCCCGACGCCAACTCCACCGAGTTCGACGCCGCCACGAGCCACCCCGTCATCTCCACGATGGAGGAGCAGCTCGCGTACGTCGAGGGCGCGGGTGACCTGGGCGGCACCATGCGGCTCGGCCTGTACCCGGCGAAGCTCGCCGAGGGCTCCCTGGTCCGCGAGGCCTACGACGGCGAGCCCTACGTCGAGGAGCGCCACCGCCACCGCTACGAGGTCAACAACGGATACCGCGCGGAGCTCGAGAAGAAGGCCGGGCTCGTCTTCTCCGGCACCTCCCCGGACAACAAGCTCGTCGAGTACGTCGAGTACCCGCGTGAGGCCCACCCCTACCTGGTGGCCACGCAGGCGCACCCGGAGCTGCGCTCCCGCCCGACCCGTCCGCACCCGCTCTTCGCCGGCCTGGTGAAGGCCGCCGTGGAGCGCAAGGTCGCGGCGCACGGGACGGGCGCCGACGCGTAAGGCGATACGGTTGACCGGGGTACGGATCCTTGACGGGATGCGTGCCCCGGTTCCTGTTTGTTCGTGGGAGGACGTACATGGGTTTCCAGGACACGCCCGAGGAGTGGCAGGTCACCGCGACGGTGACCCCCTTCACCGGTAACAAGACCAGCGTCCGCACCGACGACGTCGTGATGCCCGACGGCAGCGTCCACAGGCGCGACTACCAGGTCCACCCCGGATCCGTGGCCGTGCTCGCGCTCGACGCGGACGGCCGGGTGCTCGTCCTGCGGCAGTACCGGCACCCGGTGCGCCACAAGCTGTGGGAGATCCCGGCGGGACTGCTCGACATCCCCGGCGAGAACCCGCTGCACGCCGCGCAGCGCGAGCTCTACGAGGAGGCCCATGTCAAGGCCGAGGACTGGCGGGTGCTGACCGACGTCTACACCACGCCCGGCGGCTGCGACGAAGCCGTGCGCGTCTTCCTCGCCAGGGACCTCTCCGAGGCCGAGGGCGAGCGCTTCGCGGTCTCCGAGGAGGAGGCCGACATGGAGCAGGCCCGGGTGCCCCTCGACGAGCTCGTACGGGGGGTGCTCGCCGGCGATCTGCACAACAACTGCCTGGTCGTGGGCGTGCTGTCGCTCACCGCGGTACTCGCGGGCGACGGGGTGGACTCGCTGCGCCCGGCCGAGGCGCCGTGGCCGGCCCGGCCGTTCGAGGTCTGACTCTCCGTCCGGCACATCCGTTCGAGGCGCGACCCGGTACGACCGGTCCGCCTCGCCGCCGGCCCGTTCTCCCGGTCGTTCCGCAGCCGCCGGTCCCTCCTCGTCGGGGACGGACCGGCGCTGGGCCGATCATGGGCCGATCGTACGAAAAGCTGATCCGATCGAGGGATGTGTCCGCCGCGCTCGGCCGTGATCGTCCGCACCACTGAACTACGCTCGAAAGGCCCCGACCGGACTTCCGGCGGGCAACCGCGTGCAGCGAAGTGGAGCGTGGCCCGTGACCGATCAGGCGGTGGACACCAGCGGCCCGGCCCGAGTGGCGGGGACGGCGGGAGCCAAGAAGCCGCCGGACATGACTCCACATCAGTTCTTCGGCCGCGAACGTGAGTTGAAAGCCCTTCAGGAGGACATCGAAGGGGCGGGTCTGGACACCCTGGCCGGCCGCAAAGCGGCCCGCGCCAGAGTCCTGCTGATCGCCGGACGGCCCGGATCCGGACGCACCGCGCTCGCCGCCGAACTCGCCCGCCGGCTCGCGGAACCCGGTGACTACCCCGACGGAGTGTTCCGGGTTTCGCTCACCGAAGCCGGAGGTGAGCGCGTCCCCGCGGAACGCACCGCACGCGCACTCCTGGACCTGCTCTCCGTCGCCGCCCCGCCCGGGGCCGACGAGGACGAGTTGTCCGAGATGGTCCGCGAGGCGTTCGCCGTACGCCGCGCCCTGATCCTGCTCGACGACGCCGTGGACGCCGAACAGGTCGATCCGCTGCTGCCGGACAACCCGGACTGCCTGGTCGTCGCCACCGCGACCGGCCCCCTCACCGGAATCCCCGGAGTCCGGCCGTGCACCATCGGCGGGCTGGACGCGGGTTCCGCCGTGCAGCTGCTCGCCCGCACGATCGGCCAGGTCAGGATCACGGTCGACCCGCGGACCGCCGAGACGCTCACGGAGGAGTGCGGGGGCCTGCCCGCCGCACTGACCCTGGTCGCGGGCTGGCTCGCCGCCCGGCCCGGCGCCTCGGTCGCCGATGTCGCCAAGCAGCTGCGCGACCAGCGGGACGACCCCGAACAGCCCACCGGTGAACGGCCGTTGGCCCGCGCCTTCCGGCTGGTCCACGATTCGCTCCCGCCGGCCGCCGCCGGGATACTGCGGCTGCTCGCCCTCGCCCCCGCCGGACTGGCGGACGCCCATACCGCCTCCGCGCTGGCCGGGTGTTCGGTGTCGGCCGCCCAGACGACCCTGGACGACTTCGTCCGGTTCGGACTGCTCAGGACGAACGGCGCCGAGCTGCCGCAGTACGAGGTGCCCGGCTGCCTCGCCCCGCTGGTGCGCGCCGTGCTGGAGGAGCGGGAGCGGCCCGCCGAGATCCAGCTGGCCCGGGCCAGGATGCTGGAGCGGACCGTGCGCCGGCTCCAGGCCTGCCGCGCGGTGACCGATCCGGAGGATTCCCCGGCCCGCCGACGGCTCGCCGGGCTGCCGCGCTCCCTGCGCTTCCCCGATCCGGGATCCGCCGCCGAGTGGCTGCGGATCCGGGAGCCGGCACTGCTGGCCTCCGCCCGTGCCGCGGTGCACGACGGGGACCTGGACACCCTCGCCCGCCGGCTGGTGGCCGCGCTCGTCCGCGCCCTCGCCGTGCACCGGGGCACCGAGGACGCCGCTCCCGTGCTGTACGGGCTGCACGGCCTGGTCCTCGAGGTGGCGGAACGCCGCGACCTGCCCCGGGAGAAGGCCGCTGCCCTGCTGAATCTCGCCGACCTGGACGCCGGGACCGGCCGTACGCGGGAGGCGCTGGCCCGCTACCGGGCCGCTCTGGACGCCGGACGCGCGGCGAACGACCTCTACGCGACCGCCAGGGCGATGGAATCCGCAGGCGGCGCGTACGCGGAGCTGGGGGACTTCAACCGGGCCTCCGACTGGTACGGCCGGGCGCTCGCGCAGCGGCTCACGCAGGGGGAGCGGGCCGACGAGGCGCGGCTGTACGGGCGGCTCGGAGCCGTCCACACGTACGCCGGGCGCTACGGCGAGGCGCTGCGCAACTGGCGCGCGGCGGCGGCCGGCCACCGGAGGCTCGGGGACCTGCCCGCCCAGGCACGTGCGCTCAGCGAGGCCGCGCGGGTGCAGGAGTACGCGGGCAGGCCGCAGGAGTCGCTGCACACCTGCCGGGAGACGGTCGACCTTGCGCGCAGGGCGGGTGACGTGCGCCTCCAGGCCGCGCTGGAGCTCAGGCTGGCGGACACCCTTGACCGGCTCGGGGACCCGGCGGCGGCCAGGCTGCACCGGGCGGCGGCCGAAAGCCTGCTGGGCGAGGAGGGCTCGGCCTACGAAATCCGTAGTACTTCGAACGAAACTTAATGCTTTGTAAGGCTGGACAGCGAGAAGCCCTTCATTAATGATGGCTCTGCCGCGTATCTCTGCGGTGTCTCCCCCTATGCTTGGTTCATGCGGGTATCTCCCGTTATGCCCGAGCGACTCTCCGAGCCAAGGACCGTGATCGACGTGAAGGTCGGCATCCCCCGCGAAGTCAAGAACAACGAGTTCCGGGTGGCGATCACCCCTGCCGGAGTGCATGAGCTCGTCCGTCACGGCCACCAGGTCCTCGTCGAGCGGCACGCCGGCGAGGGTTCCTCCATCCCGGACGCGGAGTACGTCGCCGCCGGCGCGCAGATCCTGCCCACCGCCGACGAGGTCTGGGCCGCCGCGGACCTGCTGCTCAAGGTCAAGGAGCCGGTCGCCGAGGAGTACCACCGCCTCCGCAAGGGCCAGACGCTCTTCACGTACCTCCACCTCGCCGCCTCCCGTGAGTGCACGGACGCCCTGCTCGAATCGGGCACGACCGCCATCGCGTACGAGACCGTCGAGACCGCGACCCGCGCGCTGCCGCTGCTCGCCCCGATGTCGGAGGTCGCCGGCCGCCTCGCCCCGCAGGTGGGCGCGTACCACCTGATGCGCTCGGTCGGCGGGCGCGGTGTGCTCCCCGGCGGCGTCCCCGGTACGGGCTCGGCGAGGGCCGTCGTCATCGGCGGCGGGGTCTCCGGCTGGAACGCCACGCAGATCGCCGTCGGACTCGGCTTCCACGTCACGCTGCTCGACAGGGACATCAACAAGCTGCGTGAGGCCGACAAGGTCTTCGGCACGAAGGTGCGGACGGTCGTCTCCAACGCCCTCGAGCTCGAGAAGGCCGTCGTCGAGGCGGACCTCGTCGTGGGCGCCGTTCTGATCCCGGGCGCGAAGGCGCCGAAGCTGGTCACCAACGAGCTCGTCGCCAAGATGAAGCCCGGAAGTGTTCTTGTCGACATTGCGATCGACCAGGGAGGCTGCTTCGAGGACTCGCATCCGACGACGCACGCCGAGCCGACCTTCATGGTCCACAACTCGGTCTTCTACTGCGTCGCGAACATGCCGGGTGCGGTCCCGAACACCTCCACCTACGCGCTCACGAACGCCACGCTGCCCTACATCCTGGAGCTCGCGAACCGGGGCTGGGCCGAGGCCCTGCGCCGCGACGCCGCGCTCGCCAAGGGTCTCAACACCCATGACGGCCAGGTGGTTTACCGCGAGGTGGCCGAGGCGCACGATCTCGACCACGTCGAACTGACCACGCTTCTCGGCTGAGCGGCTCGGACGCCTTGGCGACGACCTGCGGCAGCACCTCGACCAG
>NZ_JBHWZS010000272.1:0-11608 GCF_042728155.1 Streptomyces sp. NPDC060209 | reverse complement strand
CCCCTTCGTCCGTGCACCGGGCCGGTCAGCCCATGAACTTCTTGAACTCGTCCGGCAGCTCGAAGTTCTTGTCCTCCTGGGCGGGCAGGTTGAACGCGCCGCCCTGCGCCGCCTGCTCGCGGCGGGCGGCCTCGGCCTGCTCCTCGGCCTTGCGCTTCATCGGGTTGCCGCTCTTGCGCTTGCCCTTGGCCTGCTTGACCTGCTTCTTCTGACGGCCGGGGCCGCCACCCATGCCCGGCATCCCCGGCATCCCGGGCATGCCGCCGCCCTGAGCCATCTTCGACATCATCTTGCGGGCCTCGAAGAAGCGCTCCACGAGGTTCTTCACCGCGGAGACCTCGACACCGGAACCCTTGGCGATGCGGGCCCGGCGCGAACCGTTGATGATCGTCGGCTCGGAGCGTTCCTTCGGGGTCATCGACTTGATGATCGCGGCCGTGCGGTCCACGTCGCGCTCGTCGATGTTGTTGATCTGGTCCTTCATCTGCCCCATGCCGGGCAGCATCCCGAGCAGCTTGGAGATGGAGCCCATCTTCCTGACCTGCTCCATCTGCGCCAGGAAGTCGTCGAGCGTGAAGTCCTTGCCCTTGCTCGACGCCAGCTTGGAGGCCATTTTGGCGGCCTCTTCCTGGCTGAAGGTCTTCTCCGCCTGCTCGATCAGGGTGAGCAGGTCACCCATGTCGAGGATGCGGGACGCCATGCGGTCGGGGTGGAAGGCGTCGAAGTCCTCGAGCTTCTCACCGTTCGACGCGAACATGATCTGCTTGCCCGTGACGTGGGCGATCGACAGGGCGGCACCACCGCGGGCGTCACCGTCGAGCTTGGAGAGCACCACGCCGTCGAAGCCGACGCCGTCACGGAAGGCCTCGGCGGTGTTGACCGCGTCCTGGCCGATCATCGCGTCGACGACGAAGAGGATCTCGTCGGGGCTGACGGCGTCGCGGATGTCCGCGGCCTGCCGCATGAGCTCCTCGTCGATGCCGAGGCGGCCGGCGGTGTCGACGATGACGATGTCGTGGACCTTGGTCTTGGCGAACTCGATGGAGTCCTTCGCGACCTTGACCGGGTCGCCCACGCCGTTGCCCGGCTCCGGCGCATACACCGCGACACCGGCGCGGTCGGCCACGACGCTCAGCTGGTTGACGGCGTTGGGGCGCTGGAGGTCACAGGCGACCAGCAGCGGGGAGTGGCCCTGGGACTTGAGCCAGAGGCCGAGCTTTCCGGCGAGGGTGGTCTTACCGGCACCCTGCAGACCCGCGAGCATGATCACGGTGGGCGGGTTCTTGGCGAACCGCAGCCGCCGGGTCTCGCCACCGAGGATGCCGACGAGCTCCTCGTTGACGATCTTGACGACCTGCTGGGCGGGGTTCAGCGCCTGGGAGACCTCGACGCCGCGCGCCCGCTCCTTGATGTTGGCGATGAACGCGCGGACTACGGGGAGGGCGACATCGGCCTCGAGCAGGGCGATACGGATCTCGCGAGCCGTGGCGTCGATGTCCGCCTCGGACAAGCGGCCCTTGCCCCTGAGGTTTTTGAAAGTCGCGCTAAGGCGGTCGGAGAGAGTATCGAACACGGCGCTCGTCGGTCCTCAGGGTCGGGGGCGTGGCAGGTCAGTCGCTCTCCAGGGTATCCGGACCCCGGAGAACGCAAAGCCCTCGGCCGTTTCTCGTGACGAACGGGCCCGGGGCAGGGGGTCAGCCCAGCTCCTTCTCGACCTCCCCGGCCACCTCCGCGGCCCGCTCCGGAGCCAGTGGTTCACCGTCGAGGTCCGTGACGTAGAAGGCGTCCACGGCGTTCGCTCCGAGCGTGGAGACATGGGCACTGCGCACCCTCACCGCGCTCTGCTCCAGCGCCCTGCCGATCCGGTGCAGCAGCCCGGGGGCGTCCTGGGCGCGGACCTCGATGACCGTGGCCAGGCGGGAGCCCGCCGCCGCGACGCTCACCCTGGGGGGCGGGGCCTTCACTCCGCGCCGCCGTGGATAGGCAGCCTCGCGTTCTGCGAGCCTGGCCCGGATGTCCAGGGAGCCGTCCAGGGCGCGTACGAGGTCGGTGCGCAGCCGTGCGGCCTGCGGGAGCGAGCCGTACTCGGCCGCGACCCGCCAGCTGAGAACCAGCAGTCCGGCCGCTTCACCCAGCTCGGTGGGGAGCTCGACGGCACGCAGGTCGGCGGCGCGCACGGTGAGGCGGTGCAGGGCGAGGACCCCGGCCGCCGCGGGCAGGACTCCGGGGCGGTCGGGGAGCGCGATGAGGAGTTCGACGCCGACGGGTTCGGGTTCACCGTCCTCGGAAGCCGCTTCGGGCCGGGTGTGCAGGGACAGGACGGGCTCGCCGGTGCGCAGGGCCTCGACGGCGAGGCGTTCCTGCTCGGCGCTGGGCGCGAGCGGCTCCGGTGCGGGGGGTTCTTCGCCGGCCAGGAGCGCGGCGACGCGTTTGACCAGGTCGGCGACGAGGGAGGCCCGCCAGGAGCTCCAGGCGGCGGGGCCGGTGGCCAGTGCGTCGGCCTCCGTGAGCGCGTGCAGGAGTTCCAGGGTGGAGGCGCTGCCCACGGCCGTGGCGACGGAGCGGACGGTCGCGGGGTCGTCGAGGTCGCGCCGGGTGGCGGTGTCGATGAGCAGCAGATGGTGCCGTACGAGCGTGGCGACGACGCCCACGTCCTGCTTGTCGAAGCCGATGCGGGCGGCCATGTCGCGGGCGATGACCTCGCCCGCGACGGAGTGGTCCCCGGGCCAGCCCTTGCCGATGTCGTGGAGCAGGGCGGCGATCAGGAGGAGGTCCGGGCGGCCCACACGGCGGGTGAGGTGGGAGGCGCGGACGGCTGTTTCGACGAGGTGCCGGTCGACGGTCCAGGTGTGGACGGGGTTGCGCTGCGGCCGGCAGTGGACCCGCTCCCAGTCGGGCAGGAGGCGGGTGATGATGCCTTCCGCTTCGAGGGCTTCCCAGACGCCGACGGTGGATTCGCCGGCGCCGAGCAGCGTCACGAGCTCCTCGCGGGCCTGGGAGGGCCACGGCACGGGCAGGGGCCGGGCCGCGGTGCCCAGATGGCGTACGAGGTGACGGGAGAGCGGCAGTCCGGCCTCCGCCGCCGCTGCGGCCGCCCTGAGGGTGAGCACGGGGTCCCGTTCGGGGCGCGCTGTGCGTGCGAGGACGACTTCGCCGTCGGCCTCGACGACTCCCTCGGCGAGCGGGGTGCGTTCCGGCGCGGCCTTGGCGCCGCCGAGGATCGTCCGCAGCCGTGGCCGTACGGAGCGGGCGCGCAGGACGCGGTTGACCTCGCGCCAGGTGACGTCGGTGGCGTACGAGACGGTCCGGGCGGCCTCGTACACCTGCCGCAGCAGGGCGTCCGCGTCGAGCAGACCGAGGGCCCCGGCGACCTGGTCCTGCTCCTGCAGGGCGAGGCGGTCGGTGGCCCTGCCGGTGGTGAGATGGAGTGCGTCGCGCGCGTCGAGGAGCGTACGGCGGGCCTCCGCGAGCCCTTCGCGAGGCGCGTCCGCGACCCAGGACGCTGCCACTGCGCGCAGGGCGGTGGCGTCGCGGAGGCCGCCGCGGGCTTCCTTGAGGTCGGGTTCCAGGAGGAACTGGAGCTCGCCCATGCGTTCGGCCCGCTCCCGGCAGAGCTCGTCGAGGGCGGGGAGGCGTTTGGGGGCCTGGTTGCGCCAGTCGGCGAGGACGGCGGTCCGCAGTCCGGCGACGAGGCCGAGGTCTCCGGCGACGGGGCGCGCGTCGAGCAGTCCGAGCTGGACCTTGAGGTCCTCCCCCGCGGTCTTGCGTGCTTCGCCGGGGGTGCGTACGGAGTGGTCGAGGGCGAGGCCGAGGTCCCACACGGGGTACCAGATCCGGTCGGCGAGAGTCGCGACGGCCGCGGCGTCGGCGGTGCCGTCGTGCAGGAGCAGGAGGTCGAGGTCGCTGCGCGGGGAGAGCTCGCCGCGGCCGTACCCGCCGACGGCGACGAGCGCGGCACCGCGGACACCCGCTTCCTCGGCGGCCGCGGTGAACAGCACGGTGAGCCAGTCGTCGGTGAGCCGGGCCAGGGCGGCACGGCGCGGCGGCCCGGACTGCGTCTCCTTCTGGAGGAGGCGCAGCCGGGCCGCCGCATAGCCGCTGGGTCCCGAGTCCTCGGATTCGGTGGTCACTTCGGTGCTCGTCACCCAGCTGCCTTTCCGTTCACAGGGACCGTCGGTCAGAGTGCGTCCGGGCCGCGTTCGCCGGTCCGTACACGGATCGCGGTGTCGACGGGGACGCTCCAGACCTTGCCGTCACCGATCTTGCCCGTCCGGGCGGCCTTGACGACCACGTCGATGAGCTGTTCGGCGTCCTCGTCCTCGACGAGCACCTCGATACGGATCTTCGGGACGAGGTCGACGGTGTACTCGGCACCACGGTAGACCTCGGTGTGTCCGCGCTGACGCCCGTAGCCGCTGGCTTCCGTGACCGTGAGGCCCTGGACGCCGAAGGCCTGGAGGGCCTCCTTGATCTCGTCCAGCCTGTGCGGCTTCACGACTGCGGTGATGAGCTTCATGCGTCCACCTTCTTGTTCGGGGCTGCCGAGGTGCCCGGCGCCTGAGCCGTGGTCCGGGGGGCGGAGCCGCCGCCCGCGCCGCTGTAGTCGTACGCCGTCTCGGCGTGCTCGACCTGGTCGATGCCGGAGACCTCGTCGTCCTCGCTGACCCGCATGCCGATGGTCTTGTCGAGGATGAACGCCAGGACCGCGGAGACGACCAGGGAGTAGGCGAGGACCGCGAAGACACCGACGGCCTGCTTGCCGAGCTGGTCGAGCCCGCCGCCGTAGAAGAGGCCCTTGGCGTCGGACTGCACACCGCCGGTGGCGAAGAAGCCGACGAGGAGGGAGCCGAGGATACCGCCGACGAGGTGGACGCCGACGACGTCCAGGGAGTCGTCGTAGCCGAACTTGTACTTCAGGCCGACGGCCATGGCGCACAGGACACCGGCGATGACACCGATCGCGATGGCGCCGAGCGGGCTGACCGCACCGCCCGCGGGGGTGATGGCGACGAGGCCGGCGACGGCACCGGAGGCGGCACCGAGGGTGGTGAAGGAGCCGTGGCGGATCTTCTCGTAGGCGAGCCAGCCGAGGACCGCGGCGCCGGTGGCGACCTGCGTGTTGACGAACATGACAGCGCCGACACCGTCGTCGTTGCCGAGCCAGGAGCCCGCGTTGAAGCCGAACCAGCCGAACCACAGGAGCGCGGCACCGAGCATGACGAGCGGCAGGCTGTGCGGCCGCATCGGGTCCTTCTTGAAGCCGACCCGCTTGCCGATGACGAGGATCACGCCGAGGGCCGCCGCACCGGCGTTGATGTGGACCGCCGTACCACCGGCGAAGTCGATGACACCCAGCTCGAAGAGCCAGCCGCCGGCGCCCCAGACCCAGTGCGCGACCGGGAAGTAGACGACGGTGACCCACAGGGCGATGAACAGGGCCCAGGAGGTGAACTTGACGCGGTCGGCGAGTGCGCCGCTGATCAGGGCGGGGGTGAGGATGGCGAACATCATCTGGAAGACCGCGAAGACGTACACCGGGATGGTGTAGCCGTCCCAGAGTTCGGTGACGCCGATCCCACTGAGGCCGACGAAGTCCGAGCTCCAGCCGATGACGGAGCCGATGTCGGAGCCGAAGGCGAGGCTGAATCCGTAGAGCACCCACAGGATCGTGACGATCCCGAGGCTGATGAAGCTCATCATCAGCATGTTCAGGGTGCTCTTGACGCGGACCATGCCTCCGTAGAAGAAGGCCAGACCCGGGGTCATGAGCATCACCATCGCGGAGCAGATGAGCATGAACCCTGTGTTGGCGGCAGACAGCTCCGGGGCGTCTGCGGCAAGCGTCGTGATGCCTGGGGGCATCGGCGTCTCCTCGTCGTCGGTGCGGCCACGTGCGGGGGTGCGGGACCACGGTGAAAAGGTGCGGGCCGGTTATGCGCCATGAGATTCGCGCAGCGCGGTTTCCACGAATGCCGCACGATGTTTCACCGCAGTGACGAAGGAGCTGCGTGTGTTACGTCCCAATGAACCAGGAGTGTCGGACCCGGTGCGCTGCCTACCATGCTGCCTGCGCCGCATACGGTGCGGTTGGAACGCCCGAAGACGTGAACCGGCCACGACGGCGACCCGCTGACCTGGCAATGGGGGAGCCGGGTCGGGTGGTACGGGGGCGGCAGTCGTGGCCGGTGGCAGGAGTGCCGGTCAGACCGCTTCGGCGGTCTCCGGGAGCTGCTCGGTGAGCAGGTCGGTGAGCCTGGCGACCTCGGGAATGTCCCCGAAGTCCCTGGCAGCGGTGTCGACGGTCTTGCGGAGCCTGGTGTTGACGCGCTCCGACCTGACCTTCTTGGCGATCTTCAGGGCCCTGGTGGCGAGGACGGTCGACTCCTCCGGCTCGCGCTTGAGGAGATGCACGGTTGCCATGCCGATCAGATTGAGCGCGTACGACCTCTGGTGCTCGTCGTCCTCGCCGAAGAGCTCGACGGCACGGGCCATCACGGGCTCGGCGAGCGAGGCGTACGTGGGGCTGCGGCCCGCGACATAGGCGAGGTCACGGTAGGAGTGGGCGTTCTCGCCGTGCAGTTCGGCGTCCGAGAAGAAGCGGATCCAGTCGGGCTCGGGCTCGTCGTCGAGGACGGCGTCGGCGAAGGTGTCCTCGGCCATCCGGACCGCTCGCTTGCACTTGCTCGGCTGGCCCATATTGGCGTAAGCCCGCGCCTCCATCGCATACAGCATGGCCTGGGTCCTGGCGGTGGCGCAGTCACGGCTGCCGTACTGGGCGAGATGGATGAGTTCGAGCGCGTCGTCGGGCCGGCCGAGGTGGATCATCTGGCGGCTCATGCTGGAGAGGATGTACGAACCCAGAGGCTTGTCGCCCGCCTCCTTGGAGGCGTGCAGGGCGAGCACGAAGTACTTCTGGGCGGTGGGCTGGAGGCCGACGTCGTAGCTCATCCAGCCCGCGAGCTCGGCCAGTTCGGCCGCGCAGCGGAACAGGCGCCTCGCGGTGGCCTGGGGCTGCGGCTCCTGCAGCAGATCGGTGACTTCGTGGAGCTGTCCGACGACGGCCTTGCGGCGCAGCCCGCCGCCGCACTGGGCGTCCCACTGACGGAACATCGCCGTGGTGGATTCCAGCAGGTCCAGCTCGGGACCGGAGAGCCGCGAGGGGCGGCTCTCGGCCGTCGGGAGCTCGGGTTCCGGCTGCCCGGGGCGGGTGACGGGCACCAGCCAGCGCTGCATGGGCTCGATGAGGGTGGGGCCGGCGGCCAGGGCGAGGGAACTGCCGAGGAAGCCGCGCCGGGCGAGCATGAGGTCGCTGCGGGAGAACTCGCTGAGCAGCGCGACGGTCTGCGGGCCCGCCCAGGGCAGGTCCACCCCCGCCACCGAGGGTGCCTGGTGAGCCGTGCGCAGCCCGAGGTCCTCGACGGAGACGACGGTGCCGAAGCGCTCGGAGAAGAGCTCGGAGAGAATGCGCGGGATCGGTTCGCGGGGCTGTTCGCCGTCCAGCCAGCGGCGCACCCGGGAGGTGTCGGTGCTGATGTGGTGGGCACCCAGCTGGCGGGCCCGACGGTTCACCTGGCGGGCGAGCTCGCCCTTCGACCAGCCGCTCCGCACGAACCACGATCCCAATTGCCCGTTGGGGCGCTTTCCGGCATTCGTCTCGCCTGCGCCGCTGCCACTCACTGGAACGCCCCCATCCCGCTGAAACCTGTCGCGCGAACCTCTATCAGAATGCCGTGCCTCGGCGCTGTCCGTACGGGCCTTGCGCACCATCGAACAGATCGGCGGATTGCCCGAGGCATACTCAACTGCACATGCAATTGCAGGTTCGAGTACCCACGGTAATCCTACGATCACCGCCCCAGCGAGGGTCGTTGCAGAAACGCCACCATTCGCCACCCCTTCGGATGAACCCGTTCGGCACGGTCCGCGATTCACTTGACAGGCCGCGATCAGCAGCGAGCGGAGTGAAGCATTCAGGGGGCGCGTGGTCCACACCGCGCACCCCTGGGACGCGACCCTCGCGCGCCGGCGGATCGGCGGCGCGCGAAGTAGGTCCAGTACGGAGGACTCCGGGTCGTAACCACCGGTGAGTCGGACCCGTTGGAGGGGGCATGGGCTTCACGATCGGCGGCATCCGGGAGATGCGTTCCGGCACACGGCGCCGCGGCCGTGCGCCCGGGGCGACCGAGGTGGCCGAATACACAGGACTCTGGGGCTGGGCGGTGGCTCCGGGCGCGCGTGCCGCGGCAGGCGTCTGCTCGTGCGGCGACACCGCGTGCGCCGCGCCGGGCGCGCATCCGCTGGACTTCGCCCGGGAGGTGCCGCCGGGCGCCACCCTCGAAACGGCCGCGGACGCCTGGGCCGAGGTGCCGGGAGCCTCGATGCTGCTTCCGGTGGGCCGGACCTTCGACGTGCTCGATGTCGCCGAGGCCGCGGGACGGCGCGCCTTGGTGCGGATGGAGCGGATGGGGCTGCCGCTGGGGCCGGTCGCGGTGACGCCGACCGGCCGTACACAGTTCTTCGTCGCCCCCGGGGCCGCGGTGGGACTGCCCGGGCTGCTCTACCGGATGGGCTGGGACGACGCGGATCTGGACCTGCGGGCGCTCGGCCGTGGCGCGTACGTCACCGCTCCCCCGTCCGATCTCGGCGGGCTCGGCCCGGTCCGCTGGCTGCGTCCGCCGGAGCCGGACACGGCCGCCGCTCCCCCACAGGCACGGCTGCTGCTGGGCACCCTCGCCTACATATGCCACCGCTGGTGAACGCCGAAGGGCGGTGAACCCCTCTCGGGTCCACCGCCCTTCACACGTACGCGTGGGTGTGCCGGTCAGTCGCCGATCAGCGCGTCGACGAAGGCGCCCGGCTCGAACGGGGCCAGGTCGTCGGGCCCCTCACCGAGGCCGATGAGCTTCACGGGGACACCCAGCTCGCGCTGGACGGCGATGACGATGCCGCCCTTGGCGGTGCCGTCCAGCTTGGTCAGGACGATGCCGGTGATGTCGACCACCTCGGCGAAGACCCGCGCCTGCACGAGGCCGTTCTGTCCGGTCGTGGCGTCGAGGACGAGCAGGATCTCGTCGAGCGGCCCGTGCTTCTCCACGACCCGCTTGACCTTGCCGAGCTCGTCCATCAGGCCGGTCTTCGTGTGCAGCCGGCCCGCGGTGTCGATGAGCACCACGTCGGCGCCCTCCGCGATGCCTTCCTTCACCGCGTCGAAGGCGATCGACGCGGGGTCGCCGCCCTCGGGACCACGCACCGTGCGGGCGCCGACGCGTTCACCCCAGGTCTGGAGCTGGTCGGCGGCGGCGGCGCGGAAGGTGTCCGCGGCGCCCAGCACGACGCTGCGGCCGTCGGCGACGAGCACCCGGGCGAGCTTGCCCGTCGTGGTCGTCTTGCCGGTGCCGTTGACCCCGACGACCATCACGACGCCGGGGGTCCCGTCGCCGCCCTCGGTCTTCACCACACGGTCGAAGTCGGGGCTGAGCAGAGTGACGAGCTCTTCGCGCAGAAGGGTGCGCAGCTCGTCGGGCGTACGGGTGCCGAGGACGCGGACCCGCTCACGGAGCCGCTCCACCAGCTCCTGGGTGGGGGCGACGCCGACATCGGCGGTGAGGAGTGTGTCCTCGATCTCCTCCCAGGTGTCCTCGTCGAGGTTGTCGCGGGACAGGAGCGTGAGCAGGCCCTTGCCCAGGGAGTTCTGCGAACGGGCGAGCCGGGCGCGGAGCCGCACCAGGCGGCCGGCGGTGGGCTCGGGAACTTCGAGCTCGGGGATCTCCGGCTCGATGACGACGGGGGTTTCCTCGACGGGAGTCCCGGCGCCGGGAAGACCGACCTCCTCGATGGTGCGCCGCGCTTCGTCGCGCGGCGTCTCGGCTTCCTCGCCGACACGGGGCTCGGCGGGAGGAGTGATGGTCGGCGTGCTCGACGGCGCCGAGGGCGGCAGCTGCTTCTTCTTCTTGCGGCTGCTGACCACGAGCCCGCTGATCAGGCCGACCGCGACCAGGGCGATGACTACAGCAAGGATGACGATTTCCATAACGCGTCCAGTATCGGCCACAGCCGCGGTCCGGCGCGGTTACGGACGGCAGCGGGTGCCTACCGCATGGGCGGTATGCCACGTTTGGGGGTAAAGGTACGCTGCTGCCCGTGGAGAACCGCGGCCTGGATCCCGTCCCCGATCACGAGCGCACCGGCCGGGTCCGCACCCTCTTTCCCACCTGGGTCACAGCCAACATGACGGTGCTGCTGCTGACTGTGGGAGCCGGGCTCACCGTCTTCAACGGACTGAATTTCTGGCAGGTGCTGACCGTGGCGGTCACGGCCTCCGTGCTCTCGTACGGACTGGTCGGCCTCGTATCCATCGCGGGCAAGCGTGGCGGGGCGCCCGGCATGGCGCTGTCCAGGGCGGTTTTCGGACAGCGCGGCAACCTCTTCCCCGGAGCCCTGCTGTGGGTGGTCCGCTGGGGCTGGGAGACCGTGAACGCGGTCACCGGCTCCTACGCCCTGCTGGCCGTGCTCGATCTCGCGCTCGATGTCCGGCGTACCCACACGCTGGTCCTGGTGACCCTGACGGCCTTCGTCGCCGCAAGCTTCCTCGTGTCGGGGCTCGGGATCAGGGCACTGCGGGTGTGCTCCCGGGCCTCCGCCTGGCTGTTCGGGGGCGCGAGCCTGCTCGTCCTTGTCCATCTGATCGGCTCCACCCCGTGGCGGACCGTCCTGGAGCGGCCGCCGGGTCCGGCGGCGATGATGATCGCCGGGATCGGGACTCTCGCCGCCGGGGGCATCAGCTGGGTCCCCTCGGCACCGGACTTCGCCCGCTACCTGCCGCGCTCCGCGTCCGGCCGGGCGATGGTCGGCGCTGCCGTGGGCGGAGCGCTCGTCACCGTGCTGCCGATGGTGATGATGGGTGCGGTGATGGCGGTGAGCTCACCGCACCTGGCCGTCACGAAGGACCCCGTGGCGTTCATCGGCGAGCTGCTGCCGAGGTGGATCTCGGTGCCGTACCTCCTGACCGCCGTCGTGGGCATGGTGCTGATCAACGCGATGTCGATGTACTCCGCCGGCTTCACCGCGCAGACGCTCGGATTCGCGGTCCCCCGCACCTGGGCCGTGGGGGTGAACGCGACGATCAGCCTGCTGCTCGGCGGGATCCTGATGATGGTGGCGACGAGTTTCATCGACACCTTCCTCTCGTTCCTGACCCTGCTCGGCGTGACCTTCTCCGCCTGGATCGGGGTCTTCGGCGTGGATCTGCTCCGAGGCCGTACGTACGACTCGGCGGCCCTCATGGACACCACGTCCCGCAGCGGCTACTGGTACGCCGCCGGCTTCAGCCCTCAGGCCATGGCCGCCTGGGGTGCGGCGCTCGCGGTGGGTCTGCTGTTCACCGACGTGGAGTGGTTCAGCGGCCCGCTGGCCGGCTCCTGGGTCGGGCGCCATGGGCTGGGCTGGGCGGCCACGATCCTCGTCGCGGCGGGGCTCTACGCAGCGCTGCCGCGCCCGGCGGACGGAACTGGCGGTGCGCCCGCCCGGTTCTGACGCCGAGCCGGCGGGCGGGCCGCCCGCCGACGGACCGCCGGATACAACGCTGCCCCGGGCCGGCATGGGCCGGACC
>NZ_JBHWZS010000271.1:0-11614 GCF_042728155.1 Streptomyces sp. NPDC060209 | reverse complement strand
CCGGTCGGGGTGCGGGGCCCCTCCTCGTACGTGTGCCCGGGATCAGCCGCGGTAGATGGACTCGACCTCGTCCGCGAAGTCCTTCGCCACGACGTTGCGCTTCAGCTTCAGCGACGGCGTGATGTGGCCCGCCTCCTCGGTGAACTGCGCTCCCAGGATGCGGAACTTGCGTACCGACTCCGCCTTGGACACCGCCGCGTTGCCGTCGTCCACCGCCCGCTGCACCTCGGCCAGCAGCTCGGGGTCCTCACGCAGCGAGACCGCCGTCGATCCGGCCGGCTTGCCGTTCTCCTCGGCCCAGCGGGAGAGGAACTCCTCGTCGAGGGTGAGGAGCGCGCCGACGAACGGCCGTCCGTCGCCGACCACCATGCACTCGGCGACCAGGGCGTGCGCGCGGATCCGGTCCTCGATCACCGCCGGGGCGACGTTCTTGCCGCCCGCCGTGACGATGATCTCCTTCTTGCGGCCGGTGATCGCGAGATAGCCGTCCTCGTCGAGTGTGCCGATGTCCCCCGTGTGGAACCAGCCGTCGGCCAGCGCCTCGGCCGTCGCCGCCTCGTTCTTCCAGTAGCCGGTGAACAGGTGCTCGCCGTGCAGCAGCACCTCGCCGTCGTCGGCGATCCGTACGACCGAGCCCGGCAGCGGCTGGCCGACCGTACCGATCTTCTGCCGGTCCCACGGGTTGAAGGCCGTGGCGGCGCAGGACTCGGTGAGGCCGTAGCCCTCCAGCACCGTGAAGCCGATGCCGCGGAAGAAGTGGCCGAGCCGCTCGCCCAGCGGTGCGCCGCCGGAGATCGCGTACTCGCCGCGGCCGCCGAGCACGGCGCGCAGCTTGCTGAACACCAGCTTGTCGAAGACCTTGTGCTTGACCCTCAGGCCCACCGAGGGGCCTTCCGGCGTGCCCAGCGCACGGCTGTACGCGATCGCCGTGTCGGCGGCCCGGTCGAAGATCTTGCCCTTGCCGTCGGCCTGGGCCTTGGCCCGCGCCGAGTTGTAGACCTTCTCGAAGACCCGCGGCACGCCGAGGATCAGCGTCGGCCGGAAGGAGGCCAGCTCATCGGTGAGGTTCTTGATGTCCGGCACGCAGCCGAGCTTGATCGGGGCCATCACAGAGGCGACCTCGACCAGTCGGCCGAAGACGTGAGCCGCGGGAAGGAAGAGCAGGACGGAACACTCGCCGGTACGGAAGAGGGGCTTGAGCCGCTCCACGATGTTGCCGCACTCCGCGAAGAAGCTGCGGTGCGTCAGCACACAGCCCTTGGGGCGGCCGGTGGTGCCCGAGGTGTAGACGATCGTCGCCGGGTCGTCGGCCTTGGCGCTCACCATGCGCAGGTCCAGCGTCTCGTCGGAGACTTCCGCACCTGTGGCCACGAGCTCGCCGACGGCGCCCCGGTCGATCTGCCAGACGTGCTGAAGGCCGGGGAGCCGGTCCCGCACGGTGGTGACGGACTCCGCGTGGGCGTCGCTCTCCACGACGACCGCGACCGCGCCCGAGTCGCCGAGTATCCACTGGACCTGCTCGGGGGAGCTGGTCTCGTACACCGGCACGGTGACGGCGCCGGCGCTCCAGATGGCGAAGTCCAGCAGGACCCACTCGAAGCGGGTGCGGGACATGAGGGCGATCCTGTCGCCGGGCTGGATACCCGCCGCGATCAGGCCTCTGGCGGTGTCTCTGACCTCAGCGAGGAACTGGGTCGCCGTGACGTCCGTCCAGACGCCGGCAACCTTCCGGCTCATCACCGCGACATCGGGATGCTGAGCGGCGTTGCGGCGGATGAGATCCGTCAGGTTGCCGTCCGTAGGGACCTCGTACAGGGCCGGAAGGCTGAACTCGCGCAAGACTGCTGCTCCTCATCGGGCTCCGGTTCCACGGCTCTGTGCGACGCACCGGATCGGTCCAAGACTGGCAGATGCTCAGTGGGGTGAGCACGACTGGACTGGCGGGACGTTACCCACCGGTACTCGGTTCCGGAAAGGGGGTTCCGGCCAGATGTCTTATGCATCACACATATCGGTGGTCCTTCGGCGCACATTAGTCCACTGGTGTCCCGATCCGGAAGTAATCGCAGGTCCGGCGGCCTCTACCCAGAGCAGCGGGCGGAGACCTAGGGTGATCTCCATGCGAGCCGGCGCACCTCACAATCAGCACACAACCCCCACCCGACGGACACGCGTGCACGTGGTCAGTGACGTGCACGGCAACACGGAGGCGCTGGCCCGCGCGGGGGACGGCGCGGACGCGCTGATCTGCCTGGGGGACCTGGTCCTCTTCCTCGACTACGCCGACCATTCGCGCGGCATCTTCCCCGACCTGTTCGGCGTCGCCAACGCCGACCGCATCGTCGAGCTGCGCACCGCGCGCCGCTTCGACGAGGCCCGCGCCTTCGGCCGCGAGCTGTGGGCCGGCCGGGACCGCAACGCGGCGATCCTGTCCGCGGTACGCAAGCAGTACGCCGAGATGTTCGCGGTCATGCCCACCCCGACATACGCCACGTACGGCAACGTCGACGTGCCCGCGCTCTGGCCCGAGTACGCCCATTCCGGTACCACCGTGCTGGACGGCGAACGCGTCGAGATCGGAGGCCGGGTCTTCGGGTTCGTCGGAGGCGGCCTCAAGACCCCCATGAACACCCCGTACGAGATCAGCGACGAGGAGTACGCGGCCAAGGTCGAGGCGCTCGGGCCGGTGGACGTCCTGTGCTCGCACATCCCGCCGGACGTCCCGGAGCTGACCTACGACACCGTGGCGCGGCGCTTCGAGCGCGGCAGCCGCGCACTCCTGGACGCCATCCACCGGACCCGCCCGCGCTACGCGCTTTTCGGCCATGTCCACCAGCCGCTGGTCCGCCGGATGCGGATCGGCGTCACCGAGTGCGTCAACGTCGGCCACTTCGCGTCGAGCGGCCGCCCCTGGGCCCTGGAGTGGTGAGCGACACGGGTACCGGCCGCGGGCCGGGGCGCGGGCGGGAGGGCCGCCGGTACGCGATAGCCTGCACACGGCAGGCCTCTGCCGAACGCGACCGGTACACCGCACTGGAGGGCCACGGCGATGGCTGAACACACCAGCTCGAGCATCACGATCGAGGCGGCACCGGCCGACGTCATGGGAGTGATCGCCGACTTCGCCCGCTATCCGGAATGGACCGGCGAGGTGAAGGAGGCCGAGATCCTGGCCACCGACGACCAGGGCCGTGCCGAACAGGTCCGCCTCGTCCTGGACGCCGGAGCGATCAAGGACGACCACGTCCTCGCCTACACCTGGAACAGCGAGTACGAGGTCGGCTGGACCCTCGTCAAGTCCCAGATGCTGCGCGCCCTCGACGGCAGCTACGCGCTGGCACCCCTGGGCGACGGCGACCGCACCCAGGTCACCTACCGGCTCGCCGTCGACGTCAAGATCCCGCTGCTCGGCATGATCAAGCGCAAGGCCGAGAAGGTCATCATCGACCGCGCCCTCGCCGGGCTGAAGAAGCGCGTCGAGTCCGTCCCGAAGGCCTGATCACGTGCGTACGGTCCTCGTCACCGGTCCCGGCGGCGCAGGCCGTACCACCGTCGCCGCGGCGACCGCGCTCGCCTCGGCCCGCAGCGGCCGCCGCACCCTCCTGGTCTCCGCCGACGCCGTACCCGCCTTCCCCGCGGGCACCGATGCCGCAGAGGTCACCGAGCGGCTGGCCTGCGCCCGCATCGACTCCGCCGCGCACTTCCGCGGTGAGCTCCTCGAACTCCAGGACCGGGCGTCCGGGGTGCTCGACCTGCTCGGCGCCAACCGCCTCGACGGCGAAGAGCTCACCGAACTGCCGGGCAGCGCACAGCTCGCCGTCCTGCACACCCTGCGCCGGGCCGCCGAGGGCGACTGGGCGAGGGACGGCTACGAGGTCCTCGTCGTCGACCTGCCCCCGCTCACCGACGCACTCGCCCTGCTCGCGCTGCCCGGGCAGCTGCGCCGTTATCTGCGCCGCCTCCTGCCCCGGGAACGCCAGGCCGCACGCGCCCTGCGCCCGGTGCTGGCCCAGCTCGCCGGTGTCCCCATGCCCGCCCGGTGGCTGTACGAGGCCGCCGCCCGCAAGGACGCCGAACTGGCCGCCGTCGAGGCACTGATCGAGGACAACGCGACCACCGTGCGGCTCGTCGCCGAGCCCGGGCAGGCCGCCGGCGAGGCGCTGAGCTCCGCCCGTACCGGACTCGCCCTGCACGGACTGCGCGTCGACTCCGTCGTGGCATCCCGGGTCCTGCCCCGCCACTCCGCCGACCCCTGGTTCGCCGATCTCGCCGCCCGGCAGGAGAAGTGCCTGGACCACTGGCACCAGGAATGGGCGCCCGGGGCCTCCGTACGCGAGACCGCCCACCTCGGCCGCGAGCCGCGCACCGTCGAGGACCTCGCCCTGCTCGCCGGGACCTGTGCACCGGACGACCGGGCGCCGGGACACGCCGGGGACCCCTGGTGGACCGAGGACGCCGGCGACGGCGTCATCGCCTGGTGCCTGCCGCTGCCCGGGGCGGTCAAGGAGGACCTCAAGCTGGTCCGCCGCGGCGACGAACTGCTCCTCACCGCAGGGCCCTTCCACCGGATCGTGCGCCTGGAGTCCGCGCTGCGCCGCTGCACCGTCTCCGGAGCCGCGCTGACCGACGGCGTCCTGCGTGTCCGGTTCACGCCTGACCCCGGGCTCTGGCCCCGGACACAATGAACGGCGTACCACCGTTCGGGTAACGTCGGTAGTACGTGGCTCGCACGGCCACGCAGGCAACCGCGTCGCAGGAGTCCGCCATGAGTGAAGCCACCGATCGTCCCGTCGACGACGACGCGTGGGCGGAGGCCTGCGCCGAGGACCTCGAAGCGGAGAAGGCCCGCCGGCGGGCACAGTACGGACAACAGCCGGGTTCCGCCGCCGAAGAGCTGCGCAAACTGATCGACGCGGTGGCCGACAAGGTCTCCTCGCTGCAGTCGCCGCTGCTCGGCATGGCCACCCAGGGCACCGTCCAGCAGGTGATCCGGCAGGCCAAGTCCGCGGTCGAGCCCGTCATCGAGCGCAATCCGGAACTCTTCGACCATCTCGCCGCCGCGGGGAACGAACTCCTGGCCGCCTACCGCTCCGCGGTCGAGGGCCAGGAGGGCCGCTGGACCAAGGGCACCGAAGGTGCCGGAGGCGCCTCGGGCGGCACCGGAAACACCCCCGGGCCCGGGAAGAAGGCGGCCGAGGACCCCTCGGACCCGCGTGACGAGGGCACCGGCGGCAGCGAACACATCGACCTGGACTGACCCTGGGCAGGAAATACCCGTCCCCGGCTCGGGTACGGTTGGCCGTAGCGGGGCTCGACCGAAACTGAGGGATTCATGGGACTCACCATCGGCGTCGATATCGGCGGCACGAAGATCGCGGCTGGAGTGGTCGACGAAGAGGGCCGGATCCTCTCGACGTTCAAGGTATCGACCCCGCCGACGGCCGAAGGCATCGTGGACGCGATCAGCGCCGCCGTGGCCGGAGCGAGCGAGGGACACGACGTCGAGGCGGTAGGCATCGGCGCGGCCGGATACGTCGACGACAAGCGTGCCACCGTGCTGTTCGCCCCGAACATCAACTGGCGCCACGAGCCGCTCAAGGACAAGGTCGAGCAGCGCGTCGGCCTGCCCGTCGTCGTCGAGAACGACGCCAACGCGGCGGCCTGGGGCGAATACCGCTTCGGCGCCGGCCAGGGGCACGAGGACGTCATCTGCATCACGCTCGGCACCGGCCTGGGCGGCGGCATCATCATCGGCAACAAGCTGCGCCGCGGCCGCTTCGGCGTGGCGGCGGAATTCGGTCACATCCGGGTCGTCCCGGACGGACTGCTCTGCGGCTGCGGCAGCCAGGGCTGCTGGGAGCAGTACGCCTCCGGGCGCGCGCTCGTGCGGTACGCGAAGCAGCGCGCCAACGCCACCCCGGAGAACGCCCAGATCCTGCTGGGTCTGGGCGACGGCTCCGTGGAGGGCATCGAGGGCAAGCACATCAGCCAGGCCGCCCGGCAGGGCTGCCCGGTGGCCGTCGACTCCTTCCGTGAGCTGGCCCGCTGGGCCGGAGCCGGTCTGGCCGACCTCGCCTCGCTCTTCGACCCGTCGGCCTTCATCGTCGGCGGCGGCGTCTCGGACGAGGGCGAGCTGGTCCTCGACCCGATCCGCAAGTCGTTCCGGCGCTGGCTGATCGGCGGCGAGTGGCGCCCGCACGCGCAGGTCCTCGCGGCCCAACTGGGCGGCAAGGCAGGCCTGGTGGGCGCGGCGGACCTGGCACGCCAGGGCTGACCTCACCACAGCGTGTCCGACGCCCGTCGCGCCCTCCGGGGAGCGGCGGGCGTCCGTCGTATCGTGCCTCCCATGGTCACGATGCCGATGCCACTGCCCGACTCCCGTACCGAGCCGGACGGTTCAGCCGTCATCCGGGTGCTCAGCTACAACGTCCGCTCACTGCGCGACGACACCGAGGCGCTGGCCCGCGTCATCCGTGCCTGCGCACCCGACCTGGTGTGCGTCCAGGAGGCCCCCCGCTTCTTCCGCTGGCGCAAGGCGGCGGCCCGGCTCGCGGCCATGACGGACCTGGTCGTCCTCAGCGGCGGGGCCACGGCGGCCGGACCCCTGCTGCTCTGCTCCCTGCGCGCCACCGTGGAACGCACCGAGGACATCCTGCTGCCGCGCACACCGGGGCTGCACCGGAGGGGGCTGGCCACGGCGGTGGTACGGATCGCCGGAGCGCGGCTCGGCGTCGTGAGCTGCCACCTCAGCCTGCAGCGCGAGGAACGGCAGGCGCAGGCGGGGATGCTGCTGGACCGGGTCGACGCCATGGGCGTCCCGCACGCCGTCGTGGCCGGTGACCTCAACGACGGACCGCAGGGGAGCGCCTTCCGGCGGCTGGCCGGGCGGCTTCAGGACTGCCGGGCCGTGCGGCCGTGGGGCGGCGAGCTCACCTTCCCGCCCGGCTCACCGCGCAAGCGGATCGACGCGGTGTTCGCGACCGACGGCATCGAGGTGCTCGGCTGCGGTGTTCCCGCGGACCTGCCCGGCGTAAACGACGCGGACCTGCGGGCGGCCACGGACCACCTGCCCGTGCTGGCCGCCCTCAGGGTGCCCGCGGGGGGATGAGCCCGGGCCGTGAAGGCGCAGGCACCCCGGTCAGACGACCGCGCCGCGCCCCGGATCGTCGTCCTCTTCGTCGTCGTGGGGCATGCGCGCCACCAGGGTGGCGAAGCCGCCCAGGAAGCCGCCGATGGAGAGGGTGGTCAGCCACCACGTCATCTCCCACTGCATCAGCACCGCGATCAGCATCAGCACCGGGCCGCCGACGACCGCGAGCCACGCGAACTTCGCCGTCACATCGGCCTCTGGAAGCGGCGGCGGCTCGGGCGGGACGAAGTGTCCCTCCTCGCTGTCGTCCGGATCGTCGGTGTCGCCGTCCTTGGGCTCCTCCAGGCCGTAGTCGCGCGGGCCCGCGACCCCGGGGGCGAAGACGACCGAACCGCCGAGCGGCTTCTTCACCGGCGGTCCGCCGGGTGTCTTCCCGCCCTTGTCCGCGTCGTCGCCCGCGCCGGACTCCGCAGAGGGGTCCAGGACGTTGAGCTGGTCGTCCTCCAGCAGCACCAGATCCTCGATCGACTTGAAGGGCTTGGCGCCCGGCGGGTCCGGCGGCTCCTCGCCGTAACCCGCGACGATCGCCTCCCAGGCCGCGGCCTCGTCGAGCGGCCGCGCCCCCTCCGTACCCTCGGGGACGGCCGTCCCCTCCGTGGGGCGCGGTTCGCGCTCCTCGTCACTGCCCGCGCGCTCCGCGTCGTGCTCAGCCACCGGACGTGCTCCCCTTCTTGCCAGCGTTGGGTGCGAGGCGGTCGATGAACCGGTAGCTCTCGTCGAAGATCCGCTCCGCATCGTGGTCCAACGTCGCCACGTGGTAGCTCTGTTCCAGGAGGATCTCCTCGACGTCCCTGGACGAGACCCGGCTGAGGATCCGCGCCGAGTCGGCCGGCGGCACGACATGGTCCTGCGGACTGTGCAGCAGCACGATCGGCTGGGTGACCTGGGGCAGATCGGCGTCGACCAGCCGGAAGAACGCCCGCACGGAGTGCGCGGCGTGCAGCGGCACCCGGTCGTAGCCGACCTCCTCGGCACCCTCCAGGGCGATGTCGCTGGTCAGCCCCTTCGTCGTCCGCACCACATGCCTTGCCACCGGCAGGGCGTACGCCGACAGGCCGTGCACCTTGTTCGCCGGATTCACCAGCACCAGGCCCGCGATCTCGTCCCCGTGCTTCGCGGCGAGGCGCAGCGCCAGGGCCCCGCCCATGGAGAGGCCGAAGACGAAGACCTGCTCGCACCGCGCCCTCAGCGCACGCAGCTCCCGGTCCACCTCCGCGTACCAGTCCTGCCAGCCTGTGACCGCCATGTCCTCCCAGCGCGTGCCGTGCCCGGGCAGCAGCGGGAGGGACACGGTCAGTCCCCGCTCCGCCAGATAGCCGGCCCAGGGGCGCAGCGACTGAGGCGAACCCGTGAATCCGTGACAGAGGAGGACGCCGACCTCTCCGCCCTCGTGGCGGAACGGCTCGGCTCCATGGAGGACCGGCACCAGGGTCTCCTGTTCATGAAGCGGGGCGGGGGTGCGGGGGGTGTGCAAAAGGATTACTTCACCGTACGCGACCGGACCGACACCGACCAGGGCCGTCACCGTCCGAGCAGCCGCCACCTGCGGGGGCAGCTGTGAGGGATACCGCCCCGAGCGGGCGGGGAAGGCCGCGGCCCCACGGGTTAAGGTCTCATCGACGGCACACAGGAGGCACCCGAGTTGATCTACGGCGCAATGAAGTTCTCCATCGGCGGGTCTCTGAAGCTCGCTTTCAGGCCGTGGGTGGAGGGCCTGGAGAACATCCCCGCACACGGGCCGGCGATCCTCGCGAGCAACCATCTGTCGTTCTCCGACTCCTTCTTCCTGCCGGCCGTCCTCGACCGCAAGGTGACCTTCATCGCCAAGGCGGAGTACTTCACCGCGCCGGGGGTGAAGGGCAAGCTCACCGCCGCGTTCTTCAAGGGCGTGGGACAGCTCCCGGTGGACCGCTCCGGCGGCCGCGGCGCCGGGGAATCGGCCATCAGGGCGGGCATCCAGGTGATCGAGAGCGGCGGGCTCTTCGGTATCTACCCGGAGGGCACCCGGTCGCCCGACGGACGGCTCTACCGGGGCAAGCCCGGAGGTCTCGCCCGGGTGGCCCTCGCCACCGGTGCGCCCGTCATCCCCGTAGCGATGATCGACACGGAGAAGATCCAGCCGCCCGGCCAGGTGATGCCCAAGCTCATGCGGCCGGGCATCCGCATCGGCAAGCCGCTGGACTTCACGCGCTACCAGGGCATGGACGGCGACCGGTTCATCCTGCGCTCGGTGACCGACGAGGTCATGTACGAGATCATGAAGCTCTCCGGCCAGGAGTACGTGGACGTCTACGCGACCGCGGCCAAGCGGCAGATCGCCGAGGACGCGAAGAAGAAGGGCACGGAACGGCCCGGCGCGTAGGAGCGTCGCGGGCCGCCCGGAGCGGGCAGCATGCAGGGGGAGAGGTCGGGGGAGGGGACACGGGGGACATGGCCAGGCGTGAACGGGTCGTACGGATGTCGGTCGAGCAGCCGCTGTGGCGTGCGCTGACCGCGTACCGCGTGCTGACACTGGTCTACGCGGCGCTCCTCGCCGGCTTCGGCCGTGACAAGTGGGAGCGCCCCTGGGTCGCAGTCGCCTTCCTGGCGTTCCTCGCGATCTGGACGCTCGTCACCCTTCCCAGGGTGGCCAACGCGGCGAGCTGCACGAAGCGGTTCCTCGGCCTGGACCTCACGGTCGCCCTGACCGGCATCCTTCTGACTCCGCTGGCCGACTTCGACGCCCAGCACATGGACGGCCCGACGCTTCCGTCGATCTGGACCGCCGGCTCGGTCCTCGCCTTCGCGCTCAAGGGCGGCTGGCGCTGGGCGGCCTTCGCCTCCACCCTCGTCGCCGCCGCGAACATCGTCGAGCGGGGTGAACCCAGCGAGGACACCTTCCACAACGTCCTGCTGGTGTGGGTCGCCTCCATCGCCATCGGTTACGTCGTCGAGGTGGCCCGCGCCAGTGAGCGCACCCTGGCCCGTGCCCTGGAGATCGAGGCCGCGACCCGGGAGCGGGAGCGGCTCGCCCGCGACATCCACGACAGCGTCCTCCAGGTCCTGGCCATGGTCCAGCGACGCGGCACGGCCCTGGGCGGAGAGGCCGCGGAGCTCGGCCGGATGGCCGGGGACCAGGAGGTCGCCCTGCGGACCCTCGTCTCCAGCGGCCTGGTCCCCACGACCCGGGTCTCCGAGGACAGTGCCGAGGGTGCCGTGGTCCGCGCGGTGGACGACACCGACGAGACGGAGAGCGCCGAGTCCGACCTGCGCGTCCTGCTCGCTCCGCACGCGGGCTCCAGGGTCACCTTCGCGGAGCCCGGCGCCCCGGTGCTTCTCCCGGCGGACGCGGCGCGTGAGCTCGCCGCCGCGGTGAGCGCCGCGCTGGACAACGTCCGGGTCCACGCGGGGCCCGACGCCCAGGCGTGGATCCTCGTCGAGGACGAGCCGGACGCGGTGATCGTCACGGTCCGGGACGACGGCCCGGGCATCCCGGAGGGCAGGCTCGACCAGGCGGAGGGGGAGGGCCGGCTCGGCGTCGCCCTGTCGATCCGCGGGCGGCTGCGCGACCTGGGCGGCACAGCAGAGCTGATCTCCGTGCCCGGCCAGGGCACCGAGGTCGAGTTGAAGGTTCCGAAGGTTTCACGGGGGAAGGCAGGATCGGTCCGATGAGTACACCGAACACGCAGGCGTCCGAGGAGCGGGCCATCAAGGTGATGGTCGTCGACGACCATCCGATGTGGCGCGACGCCGTGGCACGCGATCTGGCCGAGTCCGGTTTCGACGTGGTGGCGACCGCCGGCGACGGCCCGGGGGCCGTGCGCCGGGCCAGGGCCGCCGGGCCCGACGTCCTGGTGCTCGACCTGAATCTGCCGGGGATGCCCGGCGTCCAGGTCTGCAAGGAGCTCGTCGGCTCCCACCCCGGGCTGCGCGTCCTGGTGCTCTCCGCCAGTGGGGAGCACGCCGATGTCCTGGAGGCCGTGAAGTCGGGCGCCACCGGCTACCTGCTCAAGTCGGCCAGCACCCAGGAGCTGACCGACGCCGTGCGCGCCACCGCCGCCGGCGACCCGGTCTTCACGCCGGGCCTCGCCGGACTGGTCCTCGGCGAATACCGCCGGCTCGCCTCCGACCCGGCCCCCGCCGCCCCCGACCGGCCGAAGGTCCCGCAGCTCACCGACCGCGAGACGGAGGTCCTGCGGCTGGTCGCCAAGGGACTCTCGTACAAGCAGATCGCCGAGCGCCTGGTCATCTCCCACCGCACCGTGCAGAACCACGTCCAGAACACCCTGGGCAAGCTCCAGTTGCACAACCGGGTGGAGCTCGTGCGCTACGCCATCGAGGCCGGGCTCGACGACGCCTGAGGGGCAACCGCCGTATGTCGCGACGGAATTGACCGTCCGACCCATCCCGAAGTGACCTGGGTCACCATTAGCGTGGTCTCCGGGCCCTTCGTCCGGGTCGTGGCGGATCGCGCCCGGCGCGACC
>NZ_JBHWZS010000270.1:0-11633 GCF_042728155.1 Streptomyces sp. NPDC060209 | reverse complement strand
GGCACGGGCCGGGGCGCTCACACATCCGCCCTGCTTACGCCTTCTGAGGCTGAAGGAAACGGGCCAGCAGGTCGTCCAGGCTCACCATGCCGGTGAGCTGTCCCGAGGCGTCCCGGACGACGGCGAGCGAGGCCCTGCGCCGGCGCAGCAGCTCGATCGCCTCGGCGACGGTGGCGTCCTCCGTCAGTTCGGGTACGGGACGGGCCAGTTCACGCGCGACGGTGGCCCGTCCCTGAGCGCGCGCGACCAGGACGTCACGGGCGTGCACCGACCCGAGGACGGCCCCGTGCCGGCGGACGAGCAGCCGCGTGCGGTCGGTGTCGGCCGCCAGGCGCAGGATCTGTTCCGCGTCCGCGTCGCCGTCGACCGCGGAGATGGCGGCGGCCGGGATCTGTAGGTCGCGCACCGGGGTCTCCGGCTCGGTCAGCGAGCGCGTCAGCAGTTCGGAGTCGGCCTCGCTGATCAGACCGAGCCGCTCGGACTCCTCCACCAGGTGGGTGAGCTGCTCGCGGTTGTGGACGGAGGTCAGCTCGTCGCGCGGGGCGACCCGGCACAGCCGCACCAGGCCGTTGCTCATCCTGTTGAGGGCCCAGATCAGTGGGCGCACGGTCTTCACGACGCTCCGGAACGGCGGGGAGAGCAGCATCGCGGAGCGCTCGGGATGGGCGATGGCCCAGGACTTGGGTGCCATCTCGCCGAGCACCATGTGCAGGAACACCACGACGATCATCGCCACGGCGAAGGCGACGCCGTAACTGAGCGCGGTGGGAAGACCCAGCTCGTGCAGCAGCGGGTCCAGCTCGTGGGAGATCGCAGGCTTGGACACCGAACCCAGGCCCAGCGTGCACACGGTGATGCCGAGTTGCGCGCCGGCCAGCATCAGTGACAGCTCGCGCATGCCGGCCAGCGCCGCCTTGGCGCCGCGCTGTCCCTCGGCCACGGCCTTTTCCATCCGGTGCCGCTTGGCGGCGACCAGCGCGAACTCGGCCGCGACGAAGAAGCCGCTGCCGATCAGCAGCAGCACGGTGACGAAGAGCGCCATCGGGAAACTCATGCCTGTTCCTCCGTCCGGTCGGCCAGACGCTCGATACGGATGCGTTCCGGCACGTGACGGTCGAGGGCGCGTACGTCGATCGCCGCGACCGCGCCGTGGGGCAGCGCCACCGTGAGACGGTCGCCGATGGCCGGGAAGCGTCCGAGCCGGTCGATGATCAGGCCGGCCACGGTGTCGTAGTCCTCCTCGGCGGGCAGTTCGATCCCGGTGGTCTCGGCCACCTCGTCCAGGCGGCGCCCGGCGTCCACGATCCATCCGTCGCCGTCGGCGACGGCCACTTCGGTGACCGTGTCCGACTCGTCGGCGATGTCGCCCACGAGCTCCTCGGCGATGTCCTCGTAGGTGACGACACCGGCCACGCCGCCGTGCTCGTCCAGGACCACGGCGAACTCGTCGTCCCGCTCCCGCATCCGCTCCACGGCACCCGGCAGCGGCAGGGTGTCCGGCAGCAGCAGCGCTCCGCGTGCCACCGCGCCGGCGGTGGCGGTGGCGAGCCGTCCCGCGGGCAGTCCCATGAGCTCCCGCACGCCCAGCACGCCCGCGACGTCGTCCGGGTGGTCACCGAGCACCGGGTAGTTGGAGTGGCCGTGCCTGCCGATGAGGCCGATCGCCTCGGCGGCCGTGGCGTCCCTGCGGACGAAGACCGCGTCCGCACGGGGCACCATCACCGCGTGCAGGGTCCGCTCGGAGAACTCCAGGGCGTGATCGAGCAGCTCGGCAGTACCGCGCGGCAACTGCCCCTGCTCATGGGACTCGCCGATCAGATGGCCGAGCTCCTCCAGCGTCGCACCGTGGTGCAGCTCCTCGACAGGCTCGATGCCGACCTTCCGCAGCAGCTTGTTCGCCGCCCCGTCGAAGATCCGCACCACGGGGCCGACGATCTTGAGATACGCCAGTGTGGAGCCGGACAGCGCCTTCGCCAGCCTCTCCGGGACAGCGATGGCCAGGTTCTTCGGGGCCAGTTCTCCCAGCACCATCTGGACCACGGTGGCCAGGACGAACGCGAGCACGACGGAGATGCCGCTCACTGCGCCGTCGGGAATGCCGAGGCCGGACAGGGCCGGCCTGAGGAGCGCGGAGACGGACGGCTCGGCGATGAAGCCGACGACCAGACCGGTCACGGTGATGCCGAGCTGTGCGCCCGAAAGCATGAACGACAGCCGTCCCAGCACGGTCAGCGCCCGGGCGGCCTTCCTGTCACCGGCCTCGGCCTCACGGGCGAGGGCGAGCCGGTCGGCGGAGACGTACGCGAACTCCTGGGCGACGAAGTAGCCGGTTCCCGCGGTCAGCACGAAAACGGACAGCACGCCCAGCCAGGCCTGCACGGCACTCATCCGACACCACCCCGCCGCGTGCCGTGCTCAGGAAGCGCTGGGCGGGATGGCTGTGGACTGTACTCCGAAGGGTCCGTCGATCTGGCGGACAAGCGAGGGCTCCTCATCTAGACGTGCATACACAAAACGATTCCGACCGGAACAGGGTTCCCGGCCACCGTGCACCGACCCGGGACGGGCGCGCCGCCCGTCCCGCACCGGCCGGCCACTGTCGGAGGCGACCGCCGACGTCGGGAAGGCCTCCGGGCTGCCGCGGAGCGCGACCACGGCCTGTCCCGGCGGGCTTTCCCGGAGCGAACCCCGGCCCGCGGGGGCAACTCTATGCTTCTACTCGTCTGTAGAAGTTGCCTGGCCCCGGCCGACGGTCCGCGCACCGTTTCCGAAAGGTGTCCACGATTCCGGTCTGCGGATGCCCGAGAACGGCCCGGCTCCTTCCGGCTCAGCGGCCTGCCGTCGAGGATGTGAAGTGATCGCGACGTGCGAGCGGACAAGAGGAGAGCGGTATGTCCCGTAACAAGGAGACCGTCGAGACCTACCTGGACGGCTTCCGTAGGAACGACCATGCCCAGATCCTGAGCTGCCTGACCGAGGACATCGAGTGGACCGTCTTCGGCGGGTTCCACCTCACCGGCAAGGAGGCGTACGACGCCGCCATCGAGGGGCCGGGTTTCGTCTCCCCGCCCCGCTTGGAGCTGGTGCGCATGGTCGAGGAGGGCGACGTGGTCATGGCGGAACTCACCGGGACGGCGCGGCGTGGGACGGGCGAGGTGATGCGCATGTCGATGGCCGAGGTGTTCCGCATGCGTGACGGGAAGATCTGCGAGCGCCGCGCATGGGTGATCGAGCTCAGGGAGAACGACTACCGCTGACGGGCAGCCGGCGACCGGTCCGTACGAAGGCTGGCATCGGCAGCGGCGGTGGCCCTCGGCTGGGGACGCGGAGCTGCCTCCGGTCCGGCGCCTCAGCTGTCCAGGCCGAAGGACCGGGCCGCGTGGTACGGGCCGCAGGGCGAGTCGTGGCCCTGGCCGGCAGCGCCGCACCGGTTGGTGCCGGTGCCGGGGTCGACGGGTACCTCGTGGAAGCCGGCCCGCGCCTGCGCGCGTGTGCTCCGACCTCGCGGCCCCCGCTCACGACGGGTGGGGTGGGGCGCCCGCCCGGCACCCCACCCCTGACCCGCCCTGCGGTCCGTGTACCCCGTCAGGGCTAGTTGATGGCCCTGATGAGCTCACCGTCCGTCGTGTCGCCACTGAGCTCCCAGAAGAACGTGCCGCCCAGGCCCTGCTCGTTCTTGTAATCCATCTTCGTGGCGATGGTGGCCGGGGTGTCGTAGCTCCACCAGTTGGTGCCGCAGTGGGCGTACGCGGTGCCGGCGACCGTGCCGGTGGCCGGGCAGCTGTTCTTGAGGACCTTGTAGTCCTCGATGCCCGCCTCGTACGTCCCCGGGGCCGCCCCGGTCGCCGCGCCGCCCGGCTCGGACTGCGTGACGCCCGTCCAGCCGCGGCCGTAGAAGCCGATGCCCAGCAGCAGCTTCTCCGCGGGGATGCCCAGTCCCTTGAGCTTGGAGATCGCCGCGTCGCTGTTGAAGCCCTCCGTCGGGATGCCCGGGTAGGAGGTCAGCGGTGAGTGCGGGGCCGTCGGGCCCTGCGCCGCGAACGCGCCGAAGAAGTCGTACGTCATCGGGTTGTACCAGTCGAGGTACTTCGCCGCCCCCGCGTAGTCCACCGCGTCGATCTTGCCGCCGTCGGAGCCGTCGGCGGTGATCGCCGAAGTGATCAGATTGCCGGTGCCGAACTTCGTGCGCAGTGCCGACAGGAGGTTGCCGTAGGCGTCACGGCCGCTGGTGTCACAGGTCAGGCCGCAGGCGTTGGGATACTCCCAGTCGATGTCGATGCCGTCGAAGACATCGGCCCAGCGCGGGTCCTCGACCAGGTTGTAGCAGGACTCGGCGAAGGCGGCGGGATTCTGCGCGGCCTCGGCGAAGCCGCCGGACCAACTCCAGCCGCCGAAGGACCAGATGACCTTCAGGTCGGGGTGCAGCTTCTTCAGCTTGCGCAACTGGTTGAAGTTGCCGCGAAGTTCCTGGTCCCAGGTGTCCGCCACGCCATCCACCGACTGATCGGCCGTGTAGGCCTTCTCGTAGTCGGCGTAGCTGTCCCCGATGGTGCACTTGCCGCCCTGGACGTTGCCGAAGGCGTAGTTGATGTGGGTCAGCTTGTCCGCCGAGCCGGAGGTCTCGATGTTCTTGACGTGGTAATTGCGCTGGTAGACACCCCAGTTGGTGAAGTATCCGACCACCTTGCCGCCGGCCGCGGTGGGGGCGGCCTCGGCGGCCGCCGGTGCCGTGGCGGTGGGGGCCGCCCCCGCGGACGACGTGCCGGCGACGCCGAGAAGGGCGGCTCCCAGTGCGGCGGTACAGAGGGTGGCGGCGAGCGCCCGGAGGCGGGCGCGAGGACGGTGAAGTCCGGTCATTGTGGCTCCTCGTGGGGGAGGGCTTGGGTGTGGGGGGGTGCCTGCCCCGTCCCGGCCGTAATTGACATGGACGCGATGAGGCATTGGGGGAGACCGTAGAAGGACTAGACCAGTTGGGTCAATGGTTCGGACCAATTTCCCTGATCACGGCTCCCGCTGACCCGTGACGCGTGCGCTCCGATCGGGCATACTCGACGCGCCACAGCCGCTGGCCAGCGCCTCCCGTGATCCGGGAAGGCAGGATCGGCTGCGGAGCCGTAGATTTCCGGGCATCGCCCGGGACCACCCGGCGGTGCCGCGCACACCCCGCGCGTGCGACCGCCGTAACGCCCGACAGGGAGGAGAGCGCCGTCATGTCCGACCGTGCCCCGCAGCCGGTGGAACGCCGTCTGCCCAGCGAGGAGTCCCGGCAGCTCGTCGAGCTCGTACGCGACATCGTGTCGAAGGAGATCGCTCCGCGGGCGGCCGAGGAGGAGGAGGCGGGCTTCTTCCCGCGCCCGGTCTTCACGCTGCTCTCCGAAGCCGGTCTGCTCGGACTGCCGTACGACTCCGCACACGGTGGTGGCGACCAGCCGTACGAGGTCTATCTCCAGGTCCTCGAAGAGCTGGCGGCCGCCAGGCTCACCGTCGGCCTCGGCGTCAGCGTCCACTCGCTCGCCTGCCACGCCCTCGCCGGGTACGGAACCGAGGAGCAACGGACCGCCCATCTCCCCGCGATGCTCTCCGGCGGCCTGCTCGGCGCCTACTGCCTATCCGAACCGTCCTCGGGCTCCGACGCCGCCTCCCTCCGGACGAAGGCCGTACGGGACGGCGAGGACTGGGTCCTCACCGGGACCAAGGCGTGGATCACGCACGGCGGCATCGCCGACTTCTACACGGTGCTGGCCCGTACCGGGGAGGACGGCCCCCGTGGCATCACCGCCTTCCTCGTCCCCGGCGACGCCGAGGGCCTCAACGCAGCCCTGCCCGAGAAGAAGATGGGCATGAAGGGCTCGCCCACCGCCCAGCTGCACTTCGACGGCGTACGGATCTCCGGCGACCGCCGCATCGGCGAGGAAGGGCAGGGCTTCGCCATCGCCCTGTCCGCACTCGACTCGGGGCGGCTGGGTATCGCCGCGTGTGCCGTCGGCGTCGCCCAGGCGGCCCTGGACCAGGCGGTCGGATACGCCACCGGGCGGCACCAGTTCGGCCACCCCATCGCGGACTTCCAGGGGCTGCGCTTCATGCTCGCCGACATGGCCACCCGGATCGAGGCCGGCCGGGCGCTCTACCTGGAGGCGGCACGGCTCCGCGACGCGGGCCTGCCGTTCTCGCGGCAGGCGGCGATGGCGAAACTCTTCTGCACCGACGCGGCCATGCAGGTGACCACGGACGCGGTCCAGGTGCTCGGGGGCTACGGCTACACCCTCGACTACCCGGTCGAGCGGCTGATGCGCGAGGCCAAGGTGCTCCAGATCGTCGAGGGCACCAACCAGATCCAGCGCATGGTCATCGCCCGTCACCTCGCGGGTCCCGAGACGCGCTGACCCGGACGGGCCGGTCCGACCAGACCGGTGTCGCCATGATCCGGTTCCACTCCTGGTCATGGCGGCCCGGCAGGGTCCGGCCCGTGCTCTCCCAATGGCGCAGCATGGCCCTGTAGATGGGCGGGTCGGTGGTGTGCGGCACGGACTGCCGCGCGGACTCCCGGGGCGGCGGTCCGGGCTGGGGAACCGATTCTCCGGGCGTCGGTGCGGCGAGACGGCGGCGGACGGGGCCGGCCGTTGAATGCAGCGTGGTCATACGGAGCCAACGCCGCTTCGGGGTCCCGGGTCACTGTCCGGCCGATTCGCGCGCCCGTTCCTCGGGTGCCGAGGCCACCGGCCGTCCGGTGAACTGTCCGCACCACGCCGGCCCGGCCGTCGTGGTGCGCGCAGAGCCACGCCCTCGGGGCGCGGGAACGTCAGGCGGCGTGACGCCGCGTCTGCGGCACGTACCGCAGAGGGCGCGAACCCGGACCGACGGCGTGCGAGAAGGGCTGCATCCGCCAGTCGAGCCCCTGAGGGAGCGTCAACAGCAGCGCGGTCTCCTGCTCCTGGGCCTCGAGCGACTCGTCGGCCGGGCGTGCCCGGGAGGCGTCGCGATTCGTACCGGGGCAGACGGTGAGCACGAACGGATTCCACGGCGTGGGGCACAGCGCGTGCTCGGGGAGCACGTCCTCGTCCGCCAGCAGGGCGATCGGCTGAGCGCAGTCCGGGCAGATCACCCGGTACATCTCGAATGTGTCGTACGCGTCGAGAACGGTGTCCTCGTCCGGAGTCATGTATTCGTCGGGCTCCGGTTCGGTACGTCCGGTGAGCTTCAGGCTCTGCATGGGTCTTTCCCCCCTCGGGTGGGCCGACAAGGCGCCACGGCCTCGGCCACAGCAAGCACTTCCCGTCGGAAGTCGGCCGTAACCGCGAGGCCGTCAGCTACCCACCCGTAAACCTGTGGCATTCGTCACATGCCCCTCGAACGTGCCCTTCCGGGGCTCCCACGACTGTGCCTGGAGGGACCTGGGGCCATAGGTTGATCCGCATGGAGGAGCTGGACCGTCAGATTGTGGAGTTGCTCGTCAAGGACGGGCGGATGAGCTACACCGACCTGGGCAAGGCCACGGGCCTGTCCACCTCGGCCGTTCATCAGCGCGTCCGCCGGCTGGAGCAGCGCGGGGTGATCCGGGGCTACGCCGCGGTCGTCGACCCCGAGGCTGTCGGCCTGCCCCTCACCGCGTTCATCTCGGTGAAACCCTTCGACCCGAGCGCTCCCGACGACATCGCCGAACGGCTCGCCGGTGTGCCGGAGCTGGAGGCGTGCCACAGCGTCGCCGGCGACGAGAACTACATCCTCAAGGTGCGGGTCTCCAGCCCTCTGGAGCTCGAGCACCTGCTCACCCGGATCCGGACGCTGGCCGGCGTCTCGACGCGTACGACCGTCGTCCTCTCCACGCCCTACGAGGCGCGGCCGCCGCGTATCTGAGGCGTCCCGCCCGACACCGCGGAGGGGGCGGGGGAGGAACCGGTCCCGGCAGGCGCGAGACTGGTCCCATGACCGAGAGCACCGCCCCCCAGAGCGAACACCGCACCGTGCTGCTGCGCGGTGGAGACGTCCACAGCCCCGCCGATCCGTTCGCCACCGCGATGGTCGTGGAACGCGGCCATGTCGCGTGGGTGGGCTCGGAGGGAGCGGCCGACGCCTTCGCGAGTGGCGTCGACGAGGTGATCGACCTGGAAGGTGCCCTGGTCACCCCGGCTTTCACCGACGCCCACGTCCACACCACATCGACCGGACTCGCCCTCACGGGCCTGGACCTCTCCGGTGCGCGCACGCTCGGCGAAGCCCTCGGGCTCGTACGTGCGTTCGCGAACGGTCATGCGGAGGGCGGGGTGATCCTCGGACACGGATGGGACGCGGCCCGCTGGCCCGAACAGCGGCCTCCGTCGCGTGGGGAGCTCGACGACGCGGCCGGCGGCAGGGCCGTCTACCTGCCCCGTGTGGACGTCCACTCGGCCGTCGTGACCACGGCGCTCCTGGACCTGGTCCCGGGCGTCACCGGGCTGGCCGGCTACCACCCCGACGCCCCCCTGACCGGCGACGCCCACCACGCGGTGCGGGCCGCCGCCCACGGCGCCGTCACGCCGCTGCAGCGGGCCCGGGCCCAGCGCGCCGCCCTCGCACACGCCGCCTCGCTGGGGATCGGCACCGTGCACGAGTGCGCGGGCCCCGAGATCTCGGACGAGGAGGACTTCACCGGACTTCTGAAGCTCGCCTCCGAGCAGCCCGGCCCCCGGGTCTTCGGTTACTGGGCCGAGCCCGTCGAGGACGCGAAGGGGGCCCGCCGGATCCGCGAGCTCGGTGCCGTCGGCGCGGCCGGCGACCTGTTCGTCGACGGCTCACTGGGCTCGCACACCGCCCTCCTGCACGAGCCTTACGCCGACGCCCCGCACACCGGCACCGGCCGGCTCGACGCCGCGCTGATCGCCGCACACGTGACCGCGTGCACCGAGGCGGGGCTCCAGGCCGGTTTCCACGCCATCGGTGACGCGGCGGTCTCCGCCGTGGTGGCGGGCGTCCGAGCCGCCTCCGAGACCCTCGGGCTCGCCCGGGTCCGGGCCGCGAGGCACCGGGTGGAACACGCCGAAATGCTCACCCCGGAGACGATCGCCGCCTTCGCCGAGCTGGGCCTCACCGCCTCCGTGCAGCCGGCCTTCGACGCGGCCTGGGGCGGTCCCGACGGCATGTACGCCCGCCGCCTGGGCGCGGAGCGCGCCGCGACCCTCAACCCGTACGCGGCCCTGCTGCGAGCCGGTGTGCCCCTCGCCTTCGGCTCGGACAGCCCGGTCACCCCGCTGGATCCGTGGGGCACGGTGCGGGCCGCGGCGCATCACCGCACTCCTGAGCACCGTGTCTCCGTTCGTGCGGGCTTCACCGCACACACGCGGGGCGGCTGGCGGGCCGTCGGGCGGGACGACGGGGGTGTGCTCGTCCCCGGGGCCCCGGCCGACTACGCCGTCTGGCGCACCGGCGAACTGCTGGTCCAGACCCCCGACGACCGGGTGGCGCGCTGGTCGACCGACCCACGCTCCGGCACCCCTGGCCTGCCCGATCTCACCCCGGGTGCGGAGCTTCCGGTCTGCCTGCGGACGGTGGTCTTCGGACAAACTGTCTACGTACGGCCGAACGAGTGACGTCAGGACATTTCGTACCGCCGATCGAAGGCGCGGGGACTCTGCCACGACCTGCGGGTCCTCGGCACTGACCAGGCGCTTTCGAGAGAAATGGCAGGTCGAGCGGCTGTTGACAGAAAGTGCCCACGGGCCGGTAGGTTCGGCCGGGTCCACCATTGGACGTCCGACCGGTCAAACCTCCACGCAGTCGTCGAACGCCGCTGGGTCATGGGGCGGTGTGCCGCATCGGTGCACCACCACTGACAGCCAGGTTCAGCGCCCGCGCCTCGGGGGCGAGGGAAGGTTTCGTCCGGACGGCAGGTGTGACCCGGGTGGGGCCCGGAGGTTCAGTAGACAACGGCTCTCGGTCGACCCGCAGCCAGCGGATCCCAGGTCGGCCCGAAGGACGCCGGGCCCCGACCCGCAGTACTGCCCTTCTGTCCGCAGTTCCACGCTTCTGTCCGGGCGGTACACGCCACCCTGCGACCGCGTCGGAGTCCGCCCGCGTCGTGCTGGATATGGTGTGCACCTGCGTACGGACTTTAAGGGGCAGTAGTGAACGACGGCGGTCAGAGGCAGTTCGGCCCGCTCGGCAGAGTCTTGGTGATCATTCCGACCTACAACGAGGCCGAGAACGTCAAGCTGATCGTCGCCCGGGTGCGCGCCGCCGTTCCGGAAGCGGACATCCTCGTCGCCGACGACAACAGCCCCGACGGCACCGGCAAGGTCGCCGACGAGCTCTCGGCGGCCGACAGCCAGGTGCACGTCCTGCACCGCAAGGGCAAGGAAGGGCTCGGCGCCGCCTATCTGGCCGGTTTCCGCTGGGGTTCCGAGCACGGCTACGGCGTCCTGGTCGAGATGGACGCGGACGGCTCGCACCAGCCCGAGGAGCTGCCCCGCCTCCTCACCGCCCTGAAGGGCGCCGACCTGGTCCTCGGCTCGCGCTGGGTCCCGGGCGGCCGGGTGGTCAACTGGCCCAGGCACCGCGAGATGATCTCGCGCGGCGGCAGTCTCTACTCCCGGATGCTGCTCGGCCTATCGGTTCGGGACGTCACCGGCGGTTACCGGGCCTTCCGTACCGAGACCCTGGACGGTCTCGGTCTCGACGAGGTCGCCTCGCAGGGCTACTGCTTCCAGGTCGACCTCGCCCGGCGGGCCGTCGAGGCGGGTTATCACGTCGTCGAGGTGCCGATCACCTTCATGGAGCGGGAGATCGGCGACTCGAAGATGAGCCGCGACATCCTCGTCGAGGCCCTGTGGCGGGTCACCGGCTGGGGCATCACCGGCCGGGCCAACAAGGTGCTGGGCCGCAAGACCCTCTGACGGCGCCGGCCGGGGCCGCCGCAGCCTCATGATCACCCCCTTACGCCGCTTGCACGCCCGTACAGGCACACTGGGGGCATGACGACCGGCACACCGCCTCCGACCCGTCCACGGCGCTCACGCGCCCGTACCCTCCTGCCGCTGGGCATCGCCGCCTGGCTGGTGCTGGAGATCTGGCTGCTGACCGTGGTGGCCGGTGCGGCGAACGGCTTCACCGTGCTGCTGATCCTCGTCGCCGGCGCCGTGCTCGGTGCCGCGGTGATCAAGCGGGCGGGCCGGCGGGCCTTCCGCAACCTCACCGAGACCCTCCAGCAGATGCCGGGGCAGCCCGGCGCCACCGCCACCCCGGCCGAGGCCCCGGCCGGCAGCAAGGGCAACGGCTTCCTGATGCTGGGCGGCCTGCTGCTGATGATCCCCGGCGTGATCTCCGACGCGGCGGGACTCCTGCTCCTGCTGCCCCCGGTCCGCTCCGTGCTCGGACGCTACGCGGAACGCTCCCTGGACCGCCGGATGCGGGCGGCGACACCGGGAGGGCTCTCGGACGCCTTCCAGCAGGCCCGTATCCACCGGCCGGACGGCAAGGTTGTCCAGGGCGAGGTCATCCGCGAGGACGGCGCCCCCGCACGCCCCCGCCCCGACGACGGCCAGGGCACCGACCGCCCGCCGCTGATCCCCTGACCGCCCGCCGCCGATCCCCGGGCGGCGCCCCGGACGCACGCGGCGCCCCGGACGCACAACGAGCCGCGGGCCGCGACACATGTTCTGTGT
>NZ_JBHWZS010000269.1:0-11763 GCF_042728155.1 Streptomyces sp. NPDC060209 | reverse complement strand
GGCGCGATGCGCCGGGCCCTTCGGACGTCAGGTCGGGGGAAGCGGCATCGGGGGGACAAGCCGCTTCCCCCGGTGAGAACGGGGACCGTAGGTCCTCGCCGCGGTCGGGGGGAAGTCACGCGGTGGGGACCTCGTGGAGGTCCCGTTCCTCGGCCCGCGCATTCCTGTCGGTGTGGCGGGCCCTCTGCCCATACTCCCCCCTGCCGTAAGCCGCGCCCGCCGACAAAGGGCCCGAATCGAAGGGTCCTTCGACCCTAAAAGCCTCATCAGTGATCGGAAACGGCCAGCGGATACGGCCATACGTGCGGCTAGAATCACCCGACTGCACGGGTGATCGAAGAGGAGGGGCGGGGCTGTGGTGCAAGCGAGGAAGATCGCGCTCTACATGATTGTGGTCTTCGTGCTGTACACGATCATCACCTCTCCCGAGCGGAGCGCCGACCTCGTTCAAATAGGGTTCGAGGGTGTTTCGAGCGCCGCGCAGGGCGTCGGAGACTTCATGTCCGAGCTCGTGAAGTAGGAGAACCACCATGATCCGCCACCTGGTCCTGTTCAAGCTGAACGACGGCGTCGAGCGGGACGATCCGCGGGTCGTCGCGGGTGCGGAGGCCTTCCGGGAGCTCGGCGGGAAGATCCCCGAGCTGGAGTTCTGGGAGTGCGCCTGGAACATCACCGACCGGCCGATCGCCTACGACTTCGCCATCAACTCGGCGGTCGCCGACGAGGACGCGCTCAAGCGGTACGTCGAGCACCCCGAGCACCAGGCCGCGGCCGGCCAGTGGCGCGCGTTCGCCACTTGGGTGATCGCCGACTACCCCTTCTGACTCTTTCGGACATCCGGTCGCGCCGGCCCCTCCCCTACAGGAGAGGGGCTTTTCGGCATGTTTAAACCAAAAGGCCCTCAACACGACTCCATGCGGTGCTTGCACACAGTGGACATGTCTTGTGATGCTATGACCGCTTTTGACGGATGAGTTGACCGTAGTTGACCGCAAAGGGGTGGCGACACCGTGCCGGCCAGTACAGCGCCTCAAGTCCCGCCCCAGAACGTCCAGACGGACGACATCCAGACCGAGACCCCCGACCCCACCATGCCCGCCCGGACCAGGGGCGCGGACACCAGGGCGCTGACCCAGGTGCTGTTCGGGCGGCTCAAGGACCTCGAACCCGGCACCCCGGAGCACCACAGGGTGCGCACCGCGCTGATCGAGGCGAACCTGCCGCTCGTGCGGTACGCGGCGGCCCGTTTCCGCAGCCGCAACGAACCGATGGAGGACGTCGTCCAGGTCGGCACCATCGGCCTGATCAACGCCATCGACCGTTTCGACCCGGAACGCGGCGTCCAGTTCCCCACGTTCGCCATGCCCACCGTGGTCGGCGAGATCAAGCGCTACTTCCGGGACAACGTACGGACCGTTCACGTGCCGCGACGGCTGCACGAGCTCTGGGTCCAGGTCACCGGCGCCACCGAGGACCTGACGACCGCTCACGGCCGCTCACCGACCACCGCCGAGATCGCCGAGCGCCTGAAGATCTCCGAGGACGAGGTCCTCGCCTGCATCGAGGCCGGCCGCTCGTACCACGCGACCTCACTGGAAGCGGCCCAGGAGGGTGACGGGCTACCCGGACTCCTGGACCGGCTCGGCTACGAGGACCCGGCGCTCGCAGGGGTCGAACACCGCGATCTGGTGCGGCACCTGCTCGTACAGCTGCCCGAGCGTGAGCAGCGGATCCTGCTGCTGCGCTACTACAACAACCTGACGCAGTCACAGATCAGCGCCGAACTGGGTGTCTCCCAGATGCATGTGTCAAGGCTTCTGGCCAGAAGTTTCGCCCGACTGCGATCAGCAAACAGGATCGAAGCGTAACCAGAACGGGTAGACCCCAGGAGGGCTGGATCCGGGGGCGTAAAAGCCTCACACCCCCTGTTTCCTGCACAGTTTCGGCGCTGACTTGTCGACATGTCACTACAGCGTGTTGCCGACATGTGACATTCTGCTGGAACCGCGTTTGCCGCAGCCCTACCTCCGGTATTCAGGTGGAGGCTGCGTTCCTCCGATGGTCGTGGCCACCGCGACCGTCCGCGACCTCAAGGGGGTGGCATGTCCACAGAACAGGGCAGCTCGAAGGTGCTCACGCTCACGAAGAGCGTGCCGGCACCTGCCGTGCTCACCAGCTCGCCGGAAGCCATCGACACCCGCACCCTGTCCCGCTCCCTGTTCCTGCGGCTCGCCGCACTGGGGCCCCCCTCGGGCCCCGACGGAACTGACAGCCCTGAGCGGGCCTATGTGCGGGACACACTCATCGAGCTCAACCTCCCGCTGGTGCGGTACGCGGCGGCACGGTTCCGGAGCCGTAACGAACCCATGGAGGACATCGTCCAGGTCGGGACGATCGGCCTGATCAAGGCGATCGACCGCTTCGACTGCGAACGGGGCGTGGAATTCCCCACGTTCGCGATGCCGACCGTCGTGGGGGAGATCAAGCGCTTCTTCCGCGACACCTCGTGGTCGGTGCGGGTGCCGCGCCGGCTCCAGGAGCTGCGGCTCGCCCTCACCAAGACCAGCGACGAGCTCGCCCAGAAGCTCGACCGCTCGCCGACGGTGCCGGAGCTGGCCAAGGCGCTCGGGGTCTCCGAGGAGGACGTGGTCGACGGCCTGGCCGTGGGCAACGCCTACACGGCCTCCTCCCTGGACTCGCCGTCCCCCGAGGACGACGGCGGCGAGGGCTCGCTGGCGGACCGTCTGGGATACGAGGACGCGGCGCTGGAAGGCGTCGAGTACCGCGAGTCCCTGAAGCCGCTGCTGGCCAAGCTCGCCCCGCGCGAGCGGCAGATCATCATGCTGCGCTTCTTCGCCAACATGACGCAGTCGCAGATCGGTGAGGAGGTCGGCATCTCGCAGATGCACGTCTCCCGGCTGCTGACCCGGACGCTCACCCAGCTCAGGGAGGGGCTCATCGCCGACTGACCCGTGGCGGGTCCGTTCGGAACGGCTCATCGGCCGCCGGGGCACCACGATCGCCGCCCCGGCGGCCTCGCCGTGTCCGGGCTTCCCGTGCCGGGCGGGCCGCGGGTTTCCGCGCCGGGCGGGCAACGCAGACGCTCCCGCGCCGACGGGCGGTGCGGGAGCGGTGCGGAAGGACGGCGTACACGCTCATGTGGACGCCTGGCAGGCCCTCAGCGCCCCCGGGCAGGGGGCGGCGGGACCGGCCGGTGACGGGGGACGGTCAGCCGAGCGCGAGCCAGGCGACCGCGCCGAGGACCACGATGACCGCGACGACGGCCACGATCACCCCGGTCTTCGGTCCGGACGAGGTCGCGGCGGCGGGCTGCTGCCTGCGCTGCGGTTCGCCCTCGTCGACAAACGCGCGGAACATCTGCGTGCTGCCCGCCGGGTCGTGAGTGCCCTCGGGGCCCGGCTGCGGGGCGTGGGGGTTGTGTGCCATGGTCCAGGACCCTAGCGAACGCAGGCCTTCCGCCCAACCCCCGGGCCGACAGCGGACGATGCCCCTCCTTCGCCCACACGTGCTCTTCACCTGGCCGCCGGAGCGCTCCGCACCGCCTCCACGGGCGTCTTCCCGGGCCCCCACCTCGTGACGAGGAACACATCCGGCGCGGCCCACCCCCCGTGCGCTGCACGCTTGACCGAGCCCCTACGCAGGCTTTTGCGTTCCTTTACTTCTGCAAGGTCCATTTCGTTTGCCTGCGGCAACCAACTGCTTCTATCGTTGCCCTAAGCAACAAGATGACCTCGCGAGACGTCCTGGAGGGTCGGTGGCAGCACGGAGCCAGTACGAAGAACTGGCCCGGCAGCTCAGCGCCGTCGGAGCCGTCAAACGGGGGCTCGTCCGCATCCTGCCCGCCGAGTGCCCCGGTGGCTCCGCCGGCGTGCTGACGCTGCTGGCCAAGTACGGCGAGATGCGGATCACCCGGCTTGCCGAACTCCTGGCCGTGAACATGTCGGTGACCAGCCGCCATGTGACTCACGCGGTGGAGAGCGGCTGGGTCGAACGGTTCCCGGACCCGGCGGACAAGCGGTCCCGCATCCTGCGGCTGACCCCCGCGGGTGAGGAACTGCTCGACGAGCTGACCCGGCGGACCACCGAAATGTTCGCCCACAACCTCATCGACTGGTCCGACGAAGAAGTCGGACAGCTCAACACGTTGTTGTCCCGGCTGCGCGACAGCTTCTCCTGCCGCGGCTCCGGAGGGTGTACCCCCGGGAAGCACAGCGGCGACTGCCGCGCCGGGCACTCCGACGATTCGCACACCCGTACACCCGTGTAACAGAAGCAAAGACAAGGATTTAAATGGCTACGACCACACCATCCGGTGTGCGGGGCGGCCACGCCAAGCACGGGGCTGTCGAAGCCCCCGCAGGCACGCCGATGACACACCGGCAGATCATGGAAGCGCTGACCGGGCTGCTGCTCGGCATGTTCGTCGCGATTCTGTCGTCGACGGTCGTCTCCAACGCCCTGCCGGAGATCATTTCCGACCTCGGCGGCGGACAGAGCGCCTACACCTGGGTCGTGACGGCCTCGCTGCTGGCCATGACCGCCACCACCCCGCTGTGGGGCAAGCTCGCGGACCTGTTCAGCAAGAAGCTGCTGGTCCAGATCGCCCTGCTCATCTACGTGGGCGGCTCCATAGTCGCCGGTCTCTCGACCAGCAGCGGGATGCTCATCGCCTGCCGTGTGGTGCAGGGCATCGGCGTCGGCGGTCTCTCCGCCCTCGCCCAGATCGTGATGGCCGCGATGATCTCCCCGCGCGAGCGCGGGCGCTACAGCGGCTACCTCGGCGCGGTCTTCGCCGTCGCCACCGTGGGCGGCCCGCTCCTCGGCGGCGTCATCACCGACACCAGCTGGATGGGCTGGCGCTGGTGCTTCTACGTGGGTGTGCCGTTCGCGATCATCGCCCTGATCGTGCTCCAGAAGACCCTGAAGCTCCCCGTGGTCAAGCGCGAGGGAGTCAAGATCGACTGGTCCGGCGCGTTCTTCATCAGCGCCGCGGTCTCGCTGCTGCTGCTCTGGGTGACCTTCGCGGGCGACAAGTACGACTGGGTCTCCTGGCAGACCTGGACGATGCTCGGCGGCACCATCGTGCTCGTCGCGCTGTTCCTGCTGATCGAGTCCAAGGCTCGCGAGCCGATCATCCCCCTGCGCCTCTTCCGTAACCGCACCATCACGCTGGCCTCCGCGGCCTCGCTGTTCGTCGGTATCGGAATGTTCGCGGGCACCGTCTTCTTCAGCCAGTACTTCCAGCTGGCTCGGGACAAGTCGCCGACGATGTCCGGCGTCATGACGATCCCGATGATCGCCGGGCTGTTCCTCTCCTCGACCCTGTCGGGCCAGATCATCACCAAGACGGGCCGCTGGAAGGCCTGGCTGGTCAGCGGTGGCTTCCTGCTCACCGCGGGTCTCGGGCTGCTGGGCACCATCCGGTACGACACCGAGTACTGGCAGATCGCGATCTTCATGTTCGTCATGGGTCTCGGCATCGGCATGATGATGCAGAACCTGGTGCTCGCCACGCAGAACCAGGTGGCTCCGGCCGACCTGGGCGCGGCCAGCTCCGTCGTGACGTTCTTCCGTTCCCTCGGTGGTGCGATCGGCGTCTCCGCGCTGGGTGCCGTCCTGGGTAACCGCGTCACCCACTACGTCAAGGACGGCCTCGCCGACCTCGGCCCCGAGGGCGCCGCGCTGGGCCACGGCGGAACCGGTGGCGGGGGCATCCCCGACCTGGACGCGCTCCCCGGCCCGCTCCGTACGGTCATGGAGGTCGCCTACGGCCACGGTGTCGCCGACGTCTTCCTGTTCGCGGCGCCCGCCGCACTGGTCGCTTTCGTCCTGACGCTCTTCATCAAGGAGGTCGCCCTGAAGACGAAGGCGGGCAACGACGCTCCCGCCGAGGTGGCCGCCGCGACGGAGTCCGTGGAGGCGACCACCGCCACCGCGCTGATCGCCGAGGGAACGGCCGGGGTCACCTCGGTCGGCAGCCCCGAGGGGACGGCTGCCACGAAGGAGCTGACCATTCAGGGCACGCCCGTACGCGGTGTGGTGCGGGGCGCCGAGGGCGCACCCGTCGCCCGTGCCGCCGTCACGCTGATCTCGCTGGGCGGCCGGCAGCTGGGGCGTTCCGTCGCCCAGGCCGACGGCGGCTACGCACTGGACGCCCCGGGCTCCGGCAGTTACGTCCTGATCGCCTCCGCCGACGGCTTCCAGCCGCAGGCATCCACCGTGGTCGTCGGTGACGAACCGCTGGCCTTCGACATCCTGCTCGCCGGTACGAGCGGTCTCTCCGGGACCGTACGGACCTCCGAGGGCAGCACCCCGGTCCAGGGCGCCATGGTCGTCGTGACCGATGTGCGCGGCGATGTACTGGCCACGGGCGTCTCGGGCGACGCGGGTGAGTTCACCTTCGGTGAGCTGATCCCCGGCTCGGTGACCGTCGCCGTCACGGCTGCGGGCTTCCGTCCGCTGGCGCTGCCGGTGGAGGTCGGCGGCCAGGGTGTCACCCGGGTCGACGTGGCCCTGCGGTCCGGTGCGCTGGTGAAGGGTGTCGTCAGGGCCGGCTCCGGCCGGGCACCGCTGAACGACGCCCGGGTCACGCTGATCGACGCGGCCGGCAACGTGGTCGCCACGTCGACGACCGGGGAGGACGGCGTGTACGCCTTCACCGACCTGGACGCCGGTGAGTACTCCGTGATCGCGACCGGCTACCCGCCGGTGGCCGGCTCGCTGACCGTGAGCGGCGGCGGGGTCGACGGTCACGACATCGAACTCGCCCACCCGGGCAGTTAAGAACCGGAAGATTCACAAAGACCCCTGGCGGGACAGCACTTCGAGCGGAGAGGCTGTGGCCGCCGGCGGAAATGGGCCCCGTGGTGGGAACGGCAGGCAGGGGACGGCCTGCCGATCCCGCCCCGGGGCCCGACTCATTGAGTCGCTGCTTCACGAGTGATTTGAGCAAGGAGAGAACACGGGATGGGACTTCGCGCACAGGTACGCACGCGGGACGGCTGGGCGGTCCAGCACGCGGTCGTGACGGTGACCGACATGACGGGCACCCAGGTGCTCCGTGCCGCCGCCGACGAGAACGGGGCCGTCCGCACCGACGATCACCTCCAGGCCGGCGCGTACACGGTGATCGTCACGGCGGTGGGTTACGCCCCCGCCGCGTCCACCGCGCTCGTCACGGCCAGCGGCCGGGTCGAAGCCGGGACCGTGGTGCTGGCCAGGCAGGGCGGCGTGGAACTGCCGCCTCCGGGGACCTGGTCGCTGGACCCGGTCCACTCCTCGGTGGCCGCGGTCGCCCAGCACCTCGGGATCTCCAGCGTGCACGGCCGGTTCACCGAATTCGGCGGCCGTATCGAGATCGCCGAGGACGTCCAGCACTCCCGGGTGGAGGCATTCATCGCCTCCTCCAGCATCGACACGGGCAACACCATGCGGGACAAGCACCTGCGCTCGGCCGATTTCCTGGACGCCGACACGTTCCCGGAGCTCACCTACCGCTCCCGCGCGCTGACCCCGGCCGGACCCGACCGCTGGACGGTGCACGGCGTGCTCACCATGCACGGCATCGCACGGGACGTCGACCTCGACCTCAGCTACCTGGGCACCGGTCCCGACCCGTGGGGCGGGGTGCGGGCGGCCTTCCACGCCACGGCCGAGCTGCGCCGTGACGACTTCGCCATGAACTACAACCAGGTTCTGCAGGCGGGCATCTCCGCGATCGGCACGACCCTTCGCGTGGAGCTCGACATCCAGGCGGTCCAGGGCGATTCCGTCCCGGGATAACACCGTCCGAAGGCCCTAGGGTTGGCCGTATGGCACCCAACATCGCGACCAACACCGCCGTGGAACTCGGGGAACTGCTGGACTTCGTGCGTCCCAGGCACCGGGCGATCCTGCTGACCACCCGGTCCGACGGCCGGCCCCAGGGCTCCCCGCTCACCTGCGGCGTCGACGACGCCGGACGGATCGTCGTGTCGACGTACCCCGAACGGGCCAAGACCCGTAACGCCAAGCGGGACGAGCGGGTGAGCGTGATCGTCCTGTCGGACGAGTGGAACGGCCCGTGGGTCCAGATCGACGGCTCGGCCGAGGTGATCGACTCACCGGAATCGGTCGAGCCCCTCGTCGAGTACTTCCGCAACATCTCCGGTGAGCACCCGGACTGGGACGAGTACCGGGCGGCGATGCTCAAGCAGGGGAAGTCCATCATCCGGATCACCCCGGAGCGCTGGAGCCCGGTCGCCACCGGGGGCTTCCCCGCTCACCTGGCCGGCGGCAGCTGACCGTAGCGATGACGCCACCCCACCCGGATCCGCTCGCGCGGGCCCGATTGCTGACCTCCCCGTCCGTGGGCCCCGCCGTGGTCCGTGAGCTGGAGCGGATCACCGGGCGACCGGCCGAACCCGCTCACGCCACCGGGCCCGACGGCCCCTTCGTGTACGTGGGGGACACGCTGCCCGAGCCGCTGCGGACCTCACACCTGCTGTGGTTCCACAGCGTCAACGCGGGTACGGACGCGCTGCTCGCCGCCGGGCCCTGGCCCGAAGGGGCACTGCTGACGCGGACCGTGGGGCGGATGGGCGACCGGATCGCCCAGTACACGCTGGCCTGGGTGCTCGCCGAGTGCCAGTCCGTCCCGGAACACGCCGCTCAGCACTCCAGGTCGGAGTGGCGCCGTCTCCCCTCCGAACTCGCCGCCGGGCGGACCGCCGTCATCCACGGCACCGGGCACATCGGATCCGCGGTCGCCGGCCTGCTGCGGGCCTGCTCCGTGCGCACGGTGGGCGTGGGCCGCACCTTCCGTGCCGTACCGGCGGGCTTCGACCGGGTGGTCCTGGCCGGCTCCCAGGAAGAGGCCACGGCGCTGGCGGACGCCCGGTGGGTGGTGTCCACACTGCCCCTGACCGGTGCGACGGAGCGCTTCTTCGACGACGCCAGGTTCACCGCGATGCGGGGCGCCACCTTCGTCAACGTGGGCAGGGGCGCGACCGTGGACATGGCTGCGCTGGAGACCGCGCTGCACAGCGGGGCGGTGCGCCGGGCCGTACTCGATGTCCTGCCCGACGAGCCCGCAGGCCCCGGGGACCGCGCCTGGCGGCTTCCGCGCACGGTGATCACCTCGCACTCGGCCGGCATCACGGCCGATGAGGACGTCGTCGCCGACTTCGAGGCCTGCTGGGAGGCTGTCGCCGACGGGCGTACGCCCGCACTGACGGTGGACACCCGGCGCGGCTACTGAGCGCCCGGCGCAACCGGTTACGGCCGGCGCGCCGCGCGGTCGCACATCGCTTCGATGCCCGCGATCAGGAGGTCCAGCGCGAACACGAAGTCCCGCTCGCGCATCTCCTCCACCGTGTCCCCGCCGCGCGCGTCCATCAGGCTCTCGGACGGCTGCATGAGCCGCTTGAGCTCGGGGTCCGCGCGGATCGTGCCCATCGCCCGCTGGAAGTACTCGTCCTGGCTGAGCCCGGCCTCAACCGTGCGCTGCACGAAGTGCCCCTCGGTGCTGCCGAATCCGTAGACGAACTGGAAGACGGCCGACATCGCGCCCGTCCGGTTCTCCAGGGGCAGCCCGGTGGCCCGGATGACGTCCTGGACGGCGTACGAGAACAGCATCGAGTGCGGTCCGATGTTCAGGTAGCTGCCGATCAGGGTCGAGACCCAGGGGTGGCGGACGAGCATCCGCCGGTAGCTGGTGGCCAGTTCGCGCAGCCGGTCGCGCCAGGCGGTGTCCTCCGGCGTGGCCGGGATCTCGCCGAAGACCGTGTCCAGGGCGAGTTCCAGCAGGTCGTCCTTGGTGTCGACGTACCAGTAGAGGGACATCGCCGTGACATCGAGATCGGCCGCGAGGCGTCGCATGGAGAACTTCGCGAGGCCGTCCGCGTCCAGCAGCCGCACGCTCGCCGCCGTGATCCTGTCCCGGTCGAGACCGGCCGGCTGATCCGCCTTACGGGTGCGCGAGGGTGTACGCCGGTCCAGCCACACACTGACCCGGGAAGGGTTCTTCACACGGTCTGCCGCGGACCCCATGGCGCACACTCCTCGTCTTGCGGTGGCACTCCTGCGTACCGGCACCCGTGTCCGATGCTATGCCCGTCACCTGGGGCTCTCAGTCCGCTTCCGTGCGCTCCGCCCGCCTCAGCAGGACCGCGGCCAGCAGCCCGCCGGCCAGCACCGCCAGTGCGCCGACCAGTTGACTGGTCTCCAGGCCCGAGGCGAAGGCGTCCCTGATGCGCTCGCGGTCCGCAGCTCCGTCCGCTGCCGCCAGAGCGGCGGGAAGCGAGGCCGCCCCGACCACGGCCGGTACGAGCGCGGTGAACCTCGAGTTGAGTACGGCGCCGAGCACCGCGACCCCGAGCCCGTTGCCGAACTCGGCGAGCGTGCCGTTCACCCCGGCACCCACTCCCGCCTTCTCCGGCGGGATGGCGCTCATGATCGCGTTGGCCATCGCGGGCATGGCGAGCGCGATGCCCGCGCCCATGACGACCAGCCCGAGCAGCATGCCGCTGTATCCGTGGCCGCCCAGGAGCGCGATCGCACCCAGCCCCGCGGACAGCAGGCACATCCCGGTGGCGATGGTCGCGGGCGTCCCCATCTTCGGGACCAGCCGGGCACCGAGGCCGGTGAGGTTGAGCACGACGACGGTGAGGGCGAGCGGAGCGGTGCGCAGCCCCGCCTCCAGCGGTTCGTAGCCGAGCACGAACTGCAGGTGCTGGGTGAGCAGGAAGAGCGAGCCCGTCATCCCGAAGGCGACGAGGACGGCGCCCGCGACCGCGCCGGTGAACCTCTGGTTGCGGAAGAAGTGCATGTCCAGCATGGGGTTCGGGACATGGAGCTCCCACAGGACGAAACCGGTGAGGACCGCGACCCCGGCGAAGGCGGTCAGCAGGACCTGGCCGGAGCCCCAGCCGTGCTCCGGGCCGGAGATGATCGCGTAGACGACGGCGGTCATACCGAGGGTGGAGAGCAGCGCGCCGACCAGGTCGGGGCGCTCACCGCTGGGGTTCTTCGACTCCGGGACGAGCCGGACGACCGCGATCAGCCCGATGACCGCCACCGGGATGTTGATCAGGAAGATCGCGCCCCACCAGAAGTGGTTGAGCATCGCCCCGCCGAGCAGCGGACCGGCGGCGAATCCCAGGGAGTTGACTGTGGACCAGATGCCGATCGCCTTCACGCGCTCGCTGTCGTCGAAGATCTGGACCACGACCGCGAGGGTGGTCGTGATCAGCAGCGCGCCTCCGACGCCCATGCCGGCGCGGGCGGCGATCAGCTGCCCGGAGGACTGCGAGAGCCCCGCCACCAGAGAGCCGACACCGAACATCGCCAGGCCCGCGACCAGCATCTTCTTGCGGCCGTAGCGGTCGGAGGCGCTGCCCGCGGTGAGCAGCAGTCCGGACTGGACGAGCGAGTAGGCGTTGATCATCCACTGCACATCGGCGGTGGAGGCGTGCAGTTCCGTGGTGAGCGAGGGGATCGCCACGTTCAGGACGGTGTTGTCGAGCAGCACCGTGAGCTGGGCGAGACAGATGACCCCGAGGATCAGCCAGCGCCGCGCATGGGCGCCCCCGGGGGCGAGATCTTTCTGCTCGGCGGCGGTCGCCGTCATGCGGGCTCCTGGTTCCGGTGCACTTGTACGGTGTATGGGAGATGGTTCCCGTACACCGTATGGCATTTCCTGTACGCCGTACAACACATATGCGTTCGGCACCGGGACGACGACGGGGCGGTGGCCCCGGAGCC